>JANXWC010000032.1 GCA_025351355.1 Hyphomicrobiaceae bacterium | reverse complement strand
TTGCCGCCAGGTCACCTGAAGTGCTTGCACATCGGTTATCAGTGCAGAAATTACGGAGTCATAGAATTCAGCGCTGTTTGTCTGCAGAAGTACGTCGGAATGCGAAAGCCAGGACATCACGCGACGCGCCACGACGGATGGCACCTTGGCCAACGCATGGTGCCTTGACCGATTTTTCAGCCAGCCAGAAAGTAACCGCTCGGTCCTGGATTGAATGTCGGTATCGAACTGTTGCGGAATGTAGCGTAGCCAACGAAAGCCATGCAGTTCACTCCACCATTGTTCCGGAGCTTGGCTTTCATCAATGGGAAAGCCGTCACGCACCGATATGGCGTGGCCCGCAAGCGCAAAGTAGCCATCATTCCATTCACTTGCGAATGTCGGGTCGGCTGCGCGGAGCGCGGGGGGAATAGCACGCAACTCAGCAAGCAGCGATTTGGCGAAGGGCCATCGCGCGGGACGCAAGACGCCAGAAATATTTGTCGTGGGCAACGTCGGCTCCCGCAGGTTACGGTGCCAGGTTTGTCGCTGACATCGAAGTGTCGTTTTATCTAGCGTCGTTCCGGTTTTAGTTGAATAACGGAACGCCCTCAGTCGTTTATTTTTTTTTGCCTTTTTATCGGGAAAACTGTTCACACTTTTCCCGGAAGTACTCTAGCAAACAACTGCACGGCCCTGACTTCCCGGAGGTTGCTTTTCCACATATAGTTGCAAGCAATCGTGGCACGCGTTTGTTGGCGCGGGTTGCCTGTGAACGCTCGATAACGCTATGATTTACGGCGATCAATCTTAGCGAGGTTTTGCATGACCCAAACTTACGCTGTCAGCCATCTCGATCCGCGGGATTTTGCTGCCGGACTGCGGTCCTA
This sequence comes from Hyphomicrobiaceae bacterium, assembly GCA_025351355.1. Taxonomy (GTDB): domain Bacteria; phylum Pseudomonadota; class Alphaproteobacteria; order Rhizobiales; family Hyphomicrobiaceae; genus JABFRJ01. The sequence continues at coordinate 35,920 of JANXWC010000032.1, read as the reverse complement.
CGCCCGCTATCGTGACCTAGGGATATCACAAGCCACCGCTGGAGCGGCAGTGGCGCACGTTATCAAATTTGTTCCCCCTTGCACGGACGAGGTGCGCCAGTGGCACACTCATGATGTCGAGTTTCAAATGATTTACGTGCTTAGAGGCTGGATCACGACAGAAATGGAGGGGCGCAAGCCGGAAAAAATGCTGGTTGGAAGCGCCTGGATACAACCTCCAAAAATCAAGCATCGAGTGATCGATTACTCTGAAGATTGCGAAGTTCTTGAGATTGTTATGCCGGCGGACTTCAGGACCGAAATGCTATAGCGGAGCATTGCAAGTTCAGCGCCCGATTGCGGGGCGAATGGCAGGCAAGCGATCGGTTTCACGTTTTTTCAGCGCACGCTGAGCTTCCAATATGTAGTCGCGCCGGATGGGGCTAGCGTCTCTGGTGCGCGACAGTTGCATGTGGAAAACTTCTTGCGCTCCGGTGCGGAACATCATTTCTGCACTGATAAGATAGAACTCCCACATGCGGCAAAACCGTTCGTCGTAAAGACCGGCGATTTCCGCGCGGTGTTGTTCAAACCGCGAATGCCAGTGCTGCAACGTCATTGCGTAGTGCAGCCGGAGAAACTCCAGGTCGGTGACCCAAAGCTTGTTCCGCTCCACGACCGGAAACACTTCGGACAGAGCCGGCGAATAGGCGCCTGGGAAAATGTATTTCCTGAGCCACGGGCTTGCTGTGCTTGGTGGACTCATATGGCCGATTGAGTGAAGCAGCATCACGCCCTTGTCAGGCAACAAATCGTTCACTTTTGCGAAAAATTCCTCGTAGCGCGGCACACCAACATGTTCGAACATGCCAACCGAAACGATGCGATCGAATTTCTGATTGAGTTCCCGGTAGTCGCGTAGCTCAAAGCGGACCCGATCGCCAACTCCGGCGGCTTGCGCTCGCTGTTGGGCAAGGGTGTGCTGTTCTTTTGACAGCGTGACGCCGAGCACTTCCACATCTTCGACGCTGGCGAGATAGATTGCCAAGCCACCCCAGCCGCTGCCGATATCAAGAATTTTTTGACCCGGAGCCAAACCCAGTTTTGCGGCGATCAGCCGGCACTTGGCACGCTGAGCTTCTTCTAGGGTTTGATTGTCCTCTTCAAAATAGGCGCAAGAATAAAACAGTCCCTCATCAAGGAACAATTTATACAGGCTGTTTCCGATGTCGTAGTGGTGCGCGATATTTTGCTGCGCCTTGCCGATCGGATTGGATTGCTGAAACCGTTTCAATCGACGTGATATTGTGCCGATCGCCCGGTGCATCACGGTCGACGTCTGTGTGTTTTGATTGATAGAGTAAAGCGTCAGAAATTCGCGCAGCGACGATCCTGGAAAAGAGAGTGTGCCTTCCATATAGGCTTCGCCGGCACTCAATTCTGGATTGAAGAAAAGCTTCTTGTAGAGGTTCTTGTCGGTAAGCTGCATAGTCACCAATGGACCTGGTTCGATGCCTCCGAAATGGTGACGGCTGCCTTCCGCGTCGATGACACTCAGCGTACCTCGGCGTATGAACCTGGAAAGCAGTACGGAAAGTGGAAACATCGAGCTAAGCCAGCGTTAGGGGGGCGGAAGCTGTCAGAAAACTTCGCGGCGACGCATACAAGAAAGCGGGGTCAGCGATAGCCGTCTCAGAATTGCGCCATAATCTTTTTAAGGTTTGCGCTCTCGGCAGGGTCGCCTTTGGCCGCCGCTTCTGCTGCGGGTACTATTTCTTCCGCTGAGTTGACGGTGACAAATCGGACTTCTAGGCCGGCACGGATAAAAGACTCATCCCGCATGTGCCCAAGAAGTGCCAGAAATGGTTGCCAGAAACTGTCGATATTAGCGAGAACAATGGGCTTTTGGTGCCGGCCGAGTTGTGCCCAAGTCAATTGTTCCACCAATTCTTCGAGGGTCCCGATGCCGCCGGGAAGTGCCACGAAAGCGTCCGATCGCTCAAACATCAGGCGCTTGCGCTGATGCATGTCGTCTACGACGATAAGCTCCTGAACGTCACGAAGCATGTGCTCACGGCCCGATAGGAATTGAGGAATAATACCTGTGACCCGACCACCCGCGGCAAGCACGCCGCGTGCGACTTCTCCCATCAGGCCGAGGCTTCCGCCGCCGTAAACGAGACCGATACCGCGTTTCGCCATGGCGGTACCCAGTACATTGGCAGCTTTGATGTAGGCTGGGTTGCGCCCGGGTCCCGAGCCGCAATAGACGCATATGTTGGCAATTTGCCTCGCGGGGGGGACTATCGCAGGAGAGACGCCGGTGGCCGCTGTTGATGCTTGAGTGTCATCGCTGTCTTTTGATTTAGATCTGCGATCAGTCATGAAATCCTCAGATAGCGTGTTGGTTTCAATAGGATTTTTTGAATTATTCGTCTGGTTGCTGTAGCGCGGTACGGCAACCAGATGACGACTGATGCCCTCGTCGCACCATGGGGATAGGCTCTAAAAGACATGCTTATCGGTTAACCACTAACCAGTCGAGGAAGCAATGTTATGCGCTACAGGCTTTGCCGTGGTAGATTGTTCTGATTATGTTACGGCGTCGGGATGCCGTCAGACCGTAGCTGGATGCATCAACGATCGGGTAGAGTTCATCTATTCATGACAGTAAACGGATAGTTTGCTGTCGTCGAAAAGTACAGTTTTGGCGCGTTCGATCAAGGGATCTCGTTGGGGCCTTTGGGGATGCTGGGTAAAAAGAGGCGAGTGATTTCATGCGTGGTCCGCGTAACTTAGGTATGGTGAGCGTTGGGTTTGCGCTGGGCGCCTCGATCGCGCCGGCAATGGCGAGCGGCGACGTTGCACCGCAGTCATTGGCAGCCAACTTGCTATCGACCACTGCGCTATCGACAGCGCAGTTTGACGCAAAAATATCGACTGCGGCGGTCGGGCAGGGACGTGACAATCGGACGGTTATCGCTGGCTTAGGTGAAAGCATTGACCTGGCTCCGAAATACACGCGCTTCGGTTTTGACGAAGATGGCCGCGCCGTCGTCGAAGGCCAAGCCGCACCGTTCGCCATCGTCTACGTTCAATTGGATGGTATCACTGTGAAAACGGTGGTGGCGAATGACGTTGGCCGCTGGGCGGCAACGCTGCAAGCTCGCTTGACTGCAGGAGCTTATCGCATAGGGGTCTTGAGCCGCCGTGCCGGCGCAACGCAAGCAAAGTTCGGTGATGATCTCCGGATCGTCATTCCTTCAGGCTATCGGGCTCGCGCTGTGACGCTGTTCGGTTCGGTTGCCGCGGCGCCGGCGGACATGGATGCTCAGCAAGCCGATTGGCAGCTGGGAGCCGATATCACCGCGCGCCGTGCCTCGGAGCTATCTTCTGCCGCGAACCGCAAATTCAGCGAACTCTTGGGTACCGCGGAGAACAGTGGCCCCTTGTTGGAACTTCCGCGCGAAGAGCGCAAATCCGGGCTTCTACTTGCGCAGGCAATTGTTCCTCCGGCTACGACGCCATCCAAGCCTGGTCCGGTTCCGTCGCAGGCAGTTGCGGCGACGGCACCGGCCAGTGATGACGAAGGCATGTTCGATTGGTTCTTCCGGATTACGGATAGCGCCAACAAGGATTTTCAAAGCGTCATGCAACGCATGGCGACTGGAACGGATGGTGCCACACCAACGACGCCTGCGGCCGTAGTCCCGCCCACGAAGGCACCCACGGTCGCTGCGCCAAGCGTCGCACAAGCTCCAGTCGTCCCGCCAGTTGCACCCCAGCAGCGGCCGGCGATTGTTGATCAAAAAACTGCCGTGGCGCCAGCGGTCAAGGCGCCGGCAGCTCCCGCGGTTACACAAAGTGCTCCGGCTGCCAAAGAGCCGGCACCCGCCGTCACCGCACAATCTGATGCGGGTTCGTCGGTTACGGAGTGGATCGATCAATCTGCCAAAGCTACGCAGGACGTCTTCAAGCGCTTGACCGAGGCCGGCCCTGCAACGGTAACTTCGGCGGCGCCGTCATCGGCAGCCGCTACCGGTGCGGCAGCGATAGCACTCGCAGAAGCTGCAAGAAAGGTGGCCCAAGAGAAGGCCGCACAAGACAAAATTGCGATGGACAAGTCTGCTGGCAAGGCGGCGCAGGACAAAGCAGCCACTGATGCCAAACCGGTCGCTGACGCAAGTGATGCGTTAAAGCGCGCCGACGAAGAGCGCAAAGTCGTTGAAGCACGCCGCGCCGAAGCTCAGAAGGCTGAAGATAGCAAACGTATGGCGGACGCGAAAGCGTCGGCAGACAAGAATGCGGCAGAGAAGGCGGCTGCAGACAAAGCCGCCGCAGCCGAGACAAAACGACTTGCCGATGCCAAGGCCGCGACTGACGCGAAGGCCGCCGCTGACAAGGTCGCAGCTGATAAGTCTGTAGCGGACAAGGTTGCTGCCGATAAGGCAGTTGCCGATAAGCTCGCGGCGGAAAAAGCAAATGCAGAAAAGATGGCTGCAGATAAGGCCGCGGCGGATAAACTGGCCGCGGAAAAAATGCTGGCCGAAAAGGCAGCCGCAGAAAAGCTCGTGGCAGAGAAGGCAGCGGCTGAAGTAAAGCGTCTCGCCGAGTCAAAAGCTGCTGCTGAAAAGGCGGCGGCCGACAAGACTGCAGCCGAGAAAATGGCTGCAGACAAGGCTGCTACCGAAAAGCTGGCCGCTGAAAAATCAGCTACCGAAGCCAAGCGCATTGCGGACGTAAAGGCGGCGTCCGACAAGGCTGTTGCCGATAAGGCGATAGCGGACGCCAAAGCTGCTGCGGAAAAACTTGCTGGCGATACAAAGGCTGCGGCTGCTGCCAAAATGGTTGCCGAAAAGACGGCAGCGGAAAAATCGACGGCTGATGCGAAGCGCACGGCAGATGCAAAAGCTGCCGACGCCAAAGCCGCCGCCGATAAAGCGAAATCTCAACCGCCAAATGCAGAACCCAAACGGACAGCCGACGCGCAGGCCGTTGCTAAGCTCGCGGCCGATAAAGCGGCGGCCGATAAATCTGCTGCTGACGCAAAGCGTGTTGCGGATCTGAAAGCTCTGCAGGATCGCGCGGACGCAGAAGCAAAGCGCGTCCAACAGATGGCTTTGCAGGCTTCAGTCGCAGCGAAAGCTGCCGCCGATGCGGAAAAGACGGCTGCTGATGCAAGCGCGGTAATCAAGAAGACGGTTGACGACGCTCGCTCTGCGGTCGCTGCGGCGAAGACGGCTGAGGAAAAAAGTGCGGCACAACTCAGGCTTTCCGCCGAAACGAAAAAAGCTGACGATGGCCGTCGCGCCGTTGAGGTGGCACGCCGCCTGACTGAAGTAAAAAAGACCGCTGAAACGAAGATCGCTGCGGAGGCGAAGACGGCGACAGCAGCTCAGGCCGCCGTTGTGGCTGCCGCCGTTGGCTGGGGCGCTGCTACGACACCCGAGGCGAAGCGCATTGCCGAAGTCAAGGTGAAGGCAGAGGCAGCAAAGTCCGAATCGGCGGCAAAGCGCGCAGATGCAGCAGTGAAGATGGCCTCTGCAACTGAGGTCACAAAGCCTGCAACCCCCACGGCGGCGACGGACAAAACGGCCCCGACAAAAACGGCACAAGCAAACGGTGGTCGTCAGCCAAAGTTCGCGCGGTCCTGTAAAACTGCCGGCCAAGCCATCAGCCTGCCGGGCTGGTATACGGTCAAGAGTGGCGATACGTTATCCAAGGTTGCCGTGCGCTTTTATCATGACGCGGACACGTACGCCCGGATCTATCGCAACAATACCCGTACGATCGCCAACCCGGATACGATATATCCGTGCCAGCGCATCTATCTGCCACGTGGACGAGGCTAGGTGCACGAACAGCTGTCCGTTTTCAGGAGGGCGCGGGGCAAACCCTGCGCTCTTTTTTTGTTGACGGGGATGCTGCCACAGAAATCTTGTGACGGTGAGATTGTTGCCGTGCGTTTGGTATCGACAATGCCCGCCCGTCGGGTTTAAGAGCGAGCGATGCAACGCATCCATTCTACGTCAAAAAACCAATCCGGCTCCGAGCTCGCGCAGGACGATCCTCCGCTTGAGATGTTGGGACGCCGCGTCCCGTCCTGGTGGCCAAAGAAACTACGGCCTACTGCAAAGCAGGCACTCGTTATCGACGGGCTGTGGCCGTTTGTCTGGCCCAAGGATCGGCCAGATCTGCAGAAAACCGTGCTTTTGAGCCTTGCACTGATGCTGGCGGCAAAACTCGTTACCGTGTTGATGCCGTTTACCTACAAGTGGGCAACGGACGCTCTTATCGCGTCTGCCGGCCCGATCAAGGCTGCCGGCCTGCAGGGAACTGGATGGTTTCTCGGCGCCCCGCTCCTGGCGACGGTGCTGTATGGCGCCGTCCGCATCTGCATGACGTTACTGGCACAGTTGCGTGAAGGACTATTTGCGCGCGTCGCGATGCATGCCGTGCGCAAATTGGCGCTTACAACATTCGAGCACATGCATCGATTGTCGTTGCGCTTTCATCTCGAGAAAAAGACTGGCGGGCTTACACGCGTGCTTGAGCGGGGTCGGCTTGGTGTCGAGCAGATCACACGTATGCTGCTGATGATATTGATCCCTACGATCGTCGAATTCATCCTCGTTCTCGGTGTCTTTTTGCTGGCGTTCGATTGGCGCTATGCCGCCATTACCGTGCTGATGATTGCGGGCTATCTTTGGTTCACGGTCAAAGCCACCGAATGGCGGGTTGCCATTCGCAAGACGATGAATGACAGCGACACGGATGCCAACACCAAGGCTGTCGACAGCTTACTCAATTACGAAACGGTAAAGTATTTTGGTGCCGAAGGTTGGGAAGCCAGACGCTATGATAAATCGATGGCGTCGTTCGAAGCCGCCAGCATTAAGACATATACCTCGCTTGCTATTCTGAACTCGGGACAAGCCGTCATCTTCACGATTGCATTGGCGACTTGCATGGTGATGAGCGCCATCGATGTGATGGCGGGACGCGACACCGTCGGCCAATTCATTATGGTCAATGCACTGATGTTGCAATTGTTCATTCCGCTGAATTTCATGGGTACAGTCTATCGTGAAATCCGGCAGGCGTTGACGGACATTGAACGTATGATGGATGTGCTTGCAGAACATCCGGAAATTGCCGACAAACCGGGCGCCGCACCCTTAAAAGTCAGCGGCGGAACGCTGCGATTTGAAAATGTCGTTTTTCGATATGACCCCGAGCGCACGATCCTTGATGGATTATCCTTCGAGGTTCCTGCTGGAAAAATGGTCGCAATCGTCGGTCCGTCGGGCGCTGGCAAGTCGACTATCAGCCGTATACTGCTGCGATTCTACGACGTTGCGGGCGGTCGGGTCACAATTGATGGCCAGGATATCCGTGACGTAACGCAGCAATCGTTGCGCGCTGCATTCGGTGTCGTACCGCAAGATACTGTGCTGTTCAACGACACGATCCTTTACAATATTCGCTATGGCCGTCCGGAGGCCACTGATGACGAAGTCAAGGCGGCTGCCCGTCTGGCCCAGATAGACAGTTTCATTTCGACGTTGCCTGATGGCTATGCGACGATGGTGGGCGAGCGCGGATTGAAACTGTCGGGCGGCGAGAAACAGCGTGTAGCAATCGCGCGGACTATCTTGAAGAGTCCGCCGTTGCTGATGCTGGATGAAGCGACCAGTGCACTCGATAGCCACACTGAAAAAGAGATTCAGGACGCGCTCGATCGCGTGTCCAAGGACCGAACAACAGTTGTCATCGCACATCGACTTTCGACCATCGTGCATGCCGACCGCATCTTGGTGTTGGAAAAAGGGGCGTTGGTCGAGAGTGGCACACATGGCGAGTTGATGGAGCGAAACGGCCTTTATGCGTCGCTGTGGAATCGTCAGCGCCAGGCAGAAAAGGCGCGCGAGGAGCTCGCACGCAGTCTCGAACTCGAGAAAGCCAGTGCGCGGATCTCAGGCGGTCGGATCGCGGCGCCTGATCAACTCTGATACGTCCCTGCCGCGACCGGGTCGTTCCCAAGTTCCGAGACGGAGTGAAGCATGACGTCCACAACGAAAACAGCATCTGATGCCACGACTGATATCGTCGATAAAATCGCCACGGATGCCGGCGCCGTCTTGCAGGGTGCTCAAGCCTCGAGTGCAGGTGCCGCGGTTCCGGTTTGCCTTGTGGTCGGCGCAGGAGACGCAACTGGTTCCGCCATCGCCAAACGCTTCGCCAAAGAAGGCATGATTGCTTGCGTGGCTCGCCGTAATGGTGACAAGCTCGCGCCGCTGGTTCAGGAGATCGAACAACTGGGCGGGCGAGCAGTCGCTTTTGCGTGTGACGCGCGCCAGGAAAACCAGATGGTCGAAATGGTCGACCGAATTGAGCGAGAGCTCGGACCAATTGAGGTCGCAGTTTTCAATGTGGGCGCCAACGTGCGGTTCCCGATATTGGAAATGACAACGCGGGTATATACCAAGGTCTGGGAAATGTGTGCGCTAGGTGGCTTCCATACGGGTCGGGAAGCGGCCCGTGTCATGGTGCCTCGCGGGCGCGGCACGATATTGTTTACCGGTGCAACCGCCAGCGTACGGGGCGGTGCAGGTTACGCTGCATTCGCGGGTGGTAAGCATGCGCTGCGAGCGTTGGCGCAGAGCATGGCGCGGGAGCTTGGGCCCAGAGGTCTGCATGTTGCCCATGTTGTCATCGATGGCGCGATCGACACGGAGTTTATTCGCACCCAGTTTCCCGATCGTTACGCCCAAAAGAGCGTCGGCGGTATTCTAGCTCCCGACTCTATCGCCGAGCAGTATTTCCAGATTCACCGCCAGTCGCGTGATGCCTGGACTTTCGAGATGGACCTGCGGCCGGGGACGGAAACTTGGTGACCAACGCGGGCGGGCAATGCCGGGTTTCCAGACCTATTGCCCGCTTATCTTAACAGCGTCACTCGGTTGGACTGACACCACTTGCCTTGCCTCGATATGGCGCGCGACAACGTCCCAAATGGGCGGTCCCTCAGTCTCTTGGTTGATACTCGCCCAGCCCCCCACGACATAGTCTTTCGAGGCCTCCAGCAATTGGCCGGTTTTGAGATTCGTAAGATTTGAAATGCGCCGGCCTGCCGGTTTTGACACATCGATCGCGTAGCCCAGACCACCCGTTCGAACCATGTCGCCGCCCTGCTGATAGTAGGGATCCGGATTGAATAAGTTATCTGCGACGTCTTCCAAAATCTCGTGCAAACGTTGGCCCGTCATGTTCGCTCTGTAGCAGGCCGGGTAGCTGATGGCAGTTGCGTTCGCCACGTCTTCGAACGTGATATCCCGACCCGAGAGCACGCATGGGCCCCAGCGAAGGCCGGGTGACAGCGCAAATTCAGCATCACGCTCGGTGCGCACTGCGTCGCAGATCAAATCGTCGAATGTCCCGCCGAAATTACCGCGTCGATATAACAGGCCGTCGCTTCTACCGAGCACGCGCCCGAGATCGGCCGCGAAAGGTGCCCGTTGCTTTGCGATGGCACTTGCGATTTCGGGATCAGGAGTGATTGCATCGGAGAAAATTGGAATCAGCCGATAGCGAAATGATTTTATTTCCTTGCCCTGCACATCCAGATCCAGGCGAGACAAAAATTTGCCGTGGCAACCGGACGCCACCAGTAGCGTTTTTCCGATTTTCATGGCTTCAGGCAACGCATCATGAGTGTGGCCGCTCAAGATGACGTCGATACCGCTGACGCGCTCGGCCATCTTACGATCAACATCGAAGCCGTTGTGAGACAATAGCACCACCAAGTCCGCGCCAGCCGATCGCGCTGCATTAACCTCGGACTGCATTTCGTTTTCGCGAATTCCGAATGTCCATTTCGGGATCATCCAGCGTGGATTGGCGACGGGGGTGAATGGAAAAGCCTGACCGATTACGGCGACCTTGAGCCCTCCGCGCTCGAACATCTTCTGCGCCGGGAATACGCGATCCTCGAATTCGCTGTCGCGGATGTTTTGCGCCAGGAATGGAAAGGGCAGCGCATCGACAATCGATTTTACACGCGCCTCGCCCAGCGTGAACTCCCAATGGCCCGTGATGGCGTCGGGTTTGAGCAGGTTCATAACGTCGACGACGTCCTGGCCTTCCGTCCTGAGGGCTGACCAGCTGTTCGTCCAGGTGTCACCGCCATCGAGGAATAGCACCCGATCGCCGCGATCGGCGCGCACGGCCTTGACGACTGTTGCGATACGGTCGACGCCGCCCATACGGCCATAGGTCTTGGCTAATTCGGAAAAATCCTCAAAAGACAGGGCGTAGGCCTCAGGTGTCTTCGGCGGGATCTTGAAGAGAGAGCGCATATCGGCGCCGGTTAAATGCGGCGCCCTACCTCGCGTCTCGCCCACCCCGATGTTGGTCGACGGTTCGCGGTAATAGACCGGGGTCAATTGTCCGTGCAGGTCGGTCATGTGCAGCAGAGTGACATTGCCGAGCGGAGAAAAGCGAAGCAGGTCGTCCTGGGTCAGTGCTCCTTGGGCCGCCACTCGACCGAGACGCTGGGCTCCAGTTCCCATCAATATCCCGGCCGCACCCGCAGCCGTCATGAAGTCACGTCTCGTCACCATACGATTGCATTCCCCGATTGCCTGGATTTTGGGTCATTGTGCGTGGTATTGCCAAGGGCCGACCCGCGGCCAGAGGCAACACAGCTGTCTTGCCTTTAGCATAAAACGCAAGCTACCAACGATGCGCGGCTAGGCACCATGATCGCGCGTGCATAACAAATCAATGGCGCCGTAAATTCGGGAGGTTGTTTTGCGACTACTGACGGTTCTTGGCAGCCTCGGCTTTCTACTGTTTGCGACGCTCTCGGGTTTGGAGGCACAGCAGACAACCGACGTCACCGAACAGGAGATCGAGCGGTATCGGGCGATGATCAGCGACCCGATGGCAAACCCGGCGTTCCTGAATGTCGATCGAGGCGAGGCGCTGTGGTCCACCGCGCGCGGCAGCAAGAATGTTTCTTTGCAGCAGTGCGATCTGGGCGAGGGTGCGGGTAAACTCGAGGGCGCCTACGCGAAATTACCGCGCTACTTTGCCGATGCCGACCGCGTTATGGATATCGAGCAACGCCTGCTGTGGTGCATGCAATCGCTGCAAGATCTGGAGACAACGGATATTGTCAGGCGGCGATTCAGTGGTCCTGGTGTGGTGTCCGATTTGGAAGATCTTGTGGCGTTCGTGGCCAATAAGTCCAGCGGCATGAAATTCGCGGTTTCGATTTCGAGTCTGAAGGAGCGAGAGATGCTGGCGGTCGGAGAGGCTTTGTTTTATCGCCGCTCAGCGGTCATGGATTTTTCGTGCGCGACGTGTCATGGCGATGATGGCAAACGTATCAGGCTGCAGGCTTTGCCCAATCTCGCGAAGCCCGGCAAGCCGGCACAGGAGACGATGGGTTCGTGGCCAACCTATCGCGTCTCGCAAAGTCAGATGCGTACGATGCAGCACCGGTTGTGGGATTGCTACCGGCAGATGCGGATGCCGGCCCCGGACTATGCGTCGGACGGCATCACGGCGCTTACCCTCTATCTTACCAAACAGGCGGAAGGCGGCGATATTGTCGTGCCGTCCATCAAGCGCTGAGGGGGAGTATGATGATGCCAAAATTCGTTTTTCTTTGTGCCATCGCGTTTGGAACCCTCGTTGCCCATATTGGGAATGTCTGGGGCCAACAGCCGGCAAAAGCGTCGCTTGAACAAGTCGAAGCCTATGTCCGCAACACGTGGAAGTCGCCGCCGGCTGGGTGGGAGAGCCGCATAAAGCAGGATGAGACGCAGCGCGTGTGCAGCCAGTTTCGTAACGACCCACCGAGGGCCGAATATGCCGCGATCAAAGCGCGCGAAATTGCCACGCTCGTATTCCCGGCCGACGGAAATGTGCTGGGGTCCTGGAAAGCCGGCGAAGCTGTGGCGCAAACAGGCACCGGCGGCCAATTTTCAGACAAGGACGACACTGTGCGCGGCGGCAACTGCTATGCCTGCCACCAGATGGCGCCGAAGGAGTTGAGCTACGGCACACTCGGGCCAAGTTTGGCTGAATACGGTAAGATACGCAAATTTGAATCTGCGGAAGCCAAGGCTGCCTATGCCAAGATCTTCAACGCCCAGTCGGTGCTGCCATGCTCAAGCATGCCGCGTTTCGGGGCTCACAAATTCCTGACCGAACAACAAATTAAAGACGTAACCGCCTATTTGTTCGATCCCGCCAGTCCGGTAAACAATCCCTAAGGATTGCTCAGCCCAGCTCCTTGCGGACAATTGCGGCACCATCGCTAAGCGCCTTCAGCTTGCCGAATGCGATCTCGCGCGGGAGATATTTCATGCCGCAATCTGGCGCTGGAATAAGCCGATCCGCCGGCAGGTATTTCAGTCCTGCCCGGATGCGTTCAGCAACAAGTTTCGCCGATTCAATCTTGCGGTCGCCGAGATCGAGTACGCCGAGCATGACTTTTTTCGGCGCCAAGTCCTTGAGCACTCCGAGGTCGAGTTTCGGCTGGGCCGCCTCGATCGAAAGTGTTTCGGCCGCACAATCGGCAAGTTCGGCGAGGAACGCATATCCTGTTGGTTTGCTACCGTGCACAACTGCGGCGTAGCCGAAGCAAATGTGGACGACGGTTGGCACGGTGATGTCTCGAAGTGCTCGATTGATGACCTTGACCGCATAGCGCTTGGCGGCTTCCGGATTGTTGCGCACCCAGGGTTCATCGAGTTGAATGACATCAGCTCCCGCTTTGACGAGACCATGGGCTTCGGCATTGACGGCCTCGGCCATCGCCATGGCCAGCGCTTCATCGTCTTTGTAATAATTATCCTGGGCCTGCTGACCCATTGTGAAAGGTCCGGGGAGTGTTATTTTTGCGATCCGGTCGGTCGTACGCCGCAAGAATTTCATATCGTCGACCTCGACGGGACGCGTCCGTCTGATTTTGCCGACGACACGCGGCACAGCCGTTCTACCCGATCGAGCTTCGACAAAGCCGGGTGGGTCGATCTCGATGCCTTCAAGTTCGGTCGCAAAACGGTTGGAATAGCTTTCGCGGCGGATTTCTCCGTCGGTGATAATGTCGATGCCTGCGCGCTCCATGTCACGGATAGCGACGATCGTGGCGTCGTCCTGCGCCTGCTCGAGGAATGGGGCGGGAATGCGCCAAATCTCGGACATGCGGATGCGAGGCACGACTTTGGACAATAGCGCCCGATCGACCAGCCAATCAGGTTGCGGGTAACTGCCGACGACGGTGGTGGGCAGCAAGTAGTTTATTGCCATGGCAGTGTCCCTTACTCAGGCCAAATGAAAGACTGTTTCACGCGGATCGTTCGGCGTAATCGGTTTAATGTTATCGGAGCTTGCCTTGGGATCAGTTGGCATTTCTTGCGTTCACGGCACAATGAGCTCGAACCGGTCGACGTCGACAAGTCCCATGTCGGTAATTTTCAAGCTGGGAATGACAGGCAATGGAAGGAAAGCTACCTGCAAAAACGGCTCCGAAAGCACTACTCCCAATCCTTTCGCTGCGGCACGCAGCGGAATGAGTGCGTCGCGCACATCTTCGAAGGGCAGCGCGCTCATCAAGCCGGCAACCGGCAGTGCCAACTCGGAAAGAATGCGGCCGCCCTCGGCGACCACGAAACCGCCACCGATTTCTCCCAATCGATTGGTGGCGAGTGCGATATCGCCGTCGTCAACGCCGACGACGCAAATATTGTGACTGTCGTGACCGACTGATGAGGCGATTGCACCCCTCTTCATGCCAAAGCCATGCACAAAGCCGACGCCGATATTATCGTTGATGCCATGGCGGGCTATCACAGCGACCTTGATCGCATCTTGGCTGAGGTCGATCGAGCGCAATCCGTCGCGATAGGGCAACGTCAAGCGCAGGTGGTTGGTGATAATCTTACCGGGGATGATACCGATCACCGGACCAGTTGGACCGGAAGCACGCGCTGCAAAATCACTGGCAACTGTTTTGCGGGCCTTCATCGAATTGAGGCCGACCGGAGTTACAGCGCGTCGTGTCGCGAACAGGTTTACGTCGACTAACCGACCAGCGCTGATCACGCGATTGACGCGGCAATCGTTGAGATCGTCGAGCAATACAATATCGGCCCTTCGTCCTGGAGCGATGATGCCGCGATCCCTGAGGCCGAATGCGGTCGCTGCAGACAGCGTCGCCATGCGGTAGACCGCAAGCGGGGGCGCACCCATTTTTATCGCCGAGCGAATGATGAAGTCGAGATGGCCTTCCTCGGCGATGTCGAGGGGATTTCTGTCGTCGGTGCAAAATGCAAGATATGGGGCGGTTTCGATGGAAATGATCGACGACAGAGCGGACAAGTCTTTTGACACCGAACCCTCGCGTATCAAAATCGTCATGCCCTTGGACAGCTTTTCCATGGCTTCGTCGGCCGTTGTCGTCTCATGGTCGGTGCGGATTCCTGCCGACAGATACGCATTCAGGTCGTAGCCACGAACTAGCGGCGCATGGCCATCGATATGGCCGTCCTGAAAGCCAATGAGCTTGGCGAGACAAGCGGGATCGGCATTGATCACGCCGGGAAAATTCATGAACTCAGCGAGCCCGAGACCGTGAGTGCGTCCTCGATATGCAAGAAGATCGCGTGCGTCGAGGCGTGCGCCGGCGGTTTCAAGATGGGTTGCCGGAACGCAGCTGGAAAGCTGCACGCGCAGATCCATGATGGTGGTTGACGCGCAATCGAAGAAATAATCGAGCGCAGCAGTGCCGATTACGTTGGCTATCTCGTGCGGGTCGCAGATGGCAGTGGTGACGCCGTGCGGCAAGACGCAACGATCGAACTCGCCCGGCGTCGTTAGAGACGATTCGACGTGCAGGTGCGTGTCGATGAAACCTGGGACTGCGACAAGTCCGCGTGCGTCGATTTCGAGAGCGCCGGAATAGTCGCCGTGCGTGCCGACGATTCGATCGCCGCAAATCGCGATATCAGTTTTGGTCAACCTTCCGGTGATAATATCGAGAAGGGTGGTGTTCTTGATCACGAGATCGGCCGGTTGGTGCCCGCGCCCTTGTGCAATCATCCTCGCAAGGTCGTCAGTCCGCAATGCACATCTCCGGTTGGTTGTATGGTGGAGTCGCCTAAGGCCGGATGCTCGAACCAGCTTTTTACACGAAGAGTTCATTTTTGTGGGAGCTATCGTTACTTGGCGGAGGAAGGTAACGCGGACTAAAGTCTTCGTCACGCTCAGCGTCAGGTCTGGTGTCGTCGAGCGGTGCGCGATAAGCCTAGACGCGATGTGGGGCCATTTACAGGAAAAGATTGAGATCGATTGTAATGAAGGGATCTCAAACCATATCTGCGCGAACGGCAGCGATCGCTATCATCTGCAAGACGCCGTCGCCGGGTGCCAGCAAAACGCGTCTGATTTCGCTTTTAGGGGCTGAGAGAGCCGCAGAGTTGGCCGGTTGCTTCTTGCGTGACATCTCCGTGACGATCGCAGAGCTGGCTCCGGCCTTAAATTGTCGTGGTTACGCGGTCTATGCTCCGGAAGGTTCTGAAGAGACGCTGCGATCATTTCTGCCGTCAGATTTCGGTTTGTTATGTCGTCGGGATGCGACTTTGGGCGTGGTTCTTGACGGCGCCTCTGCGCATCTGCTCGCCAGCGGTCACGACTGTGTGGTGCTGGTCAATGCCGATAGTCCGACTTTGCCGGCATCCCTGCTGCAGGAGGCTATATCACTATTGCGGCAGCCGGGTCACCGGGTTGTGCTAGGCCCTGCCATCGATGGCGGTTACTACCTGATCGGCCTAAAGCATCCGTGCAAGACGCTTTTTACCGATATTCCTTGGAGTACGCCGGTTGTTTATCAGACCACGCTGACACGGGCCGCCGAGGCCGGGCTCTCGGTCGCATCTCTCGCGCCGTGGTATGATGTGGACGAAGCGGCAACGCTGGCATTGCTGCTGGCCGAGCTGAGCGGCAAAGGTGTTGGATTTGATCCAGGTGGATTAGTGGGGAACGAGCCAACTTTGACGCGAGCATTTTTTGATAGGCATTCCGACGTTGCGCGCGAGATTGAGGTTCGCTACTCGCCGGTAGGGTCGCCATGATAGGTGCGACGGCGCGCGCCAATGTTGGACTGGCCCAGCTAGCCGCGGTGGCCGCCGGTCTCGTTGTACTGTCGGCGTATGCATCGCGGATACATGCAGCAACCGGCCTCTATGGTTTTTTTGCAATGGCCCTGTTTGTGGCATCGGCGGCGGCATGGGCTGCGATGGTGCCCCGTGATGTCGACGAGACGACGGCGCTTTGGATCATCCTGGGTGCCGCATTGGCAATGCGAATCCCATATCTCGCGAGCGATCCCTATTTGTCGAGTGATCTCTACCGCTATGTCTGGGACGGCCGGGTGCAAGGTCACGGGATCAATCCCTATCGGTATGTGCCGGCGGCGCAGGAACTTGCCGCGTTGCGCGATGGCGCGATCTATCCAAATATCAACCGTGCCGATTATGCACCGACGATCTATCCGCCGGTGGCGCAGATATTGTTTTTTCTGACGGCGAGCGTCAGCGAGAGCGTAATCGCGATCAAGGCATGCATGATGTTTTTTGAAGCCTTGGGCATTGCGTGCCTACTCGATATTTTGCGACGTCTGGGACAACCGCTCAGCCGTATTGCTGCCTGGGCCTGGCACCCACTTGCCCTATGGGAGATAGCCGGCAACGCGCATATCGATGCAGCGATGACGGGAACCATGGTGTTCGGCGTTTGGCTGTTCGTGAAAAACCGACCGCTGCGTGCAGTTTTGGTCGTGACGCTTGCTGCTCTGATGAAACCAATCGCCCTGCTGGCGCTGCCGGTTTTCTGGAAACCGTGGGATTGGCGCATGCCGACCGTTTTCGCGGTGGTCGTCGGGCTAAGCTATCTTCCTTATTTATCCGTCGGCTGGAAGGTGTTCGGTTTTGCATCCGGGTACGTAGCTGAGGAAGGCTATGCAGCCGGAGGTGGGTTCTGGTATCCAGACCTCTTGCAAATCATCACTGGCCCGCTCGTCGGTATTGGCCGAGTGTATGTCCTGGCGTCGGCGATAGCCATTGGCGCGCTTGCCATCATAATCGGTTTTCGGAGCGATCGATCCGAACGATCTGCAATCAGGGCTCTGGCGTTTCTTGTTGGCCTGTTCCTGGTTCTCCTGACGCCGCATTATCCCTGGTACTATCTGGTTTTGATGCCATTTTTAGTCATTTTTCCTCGTCTCGTGACGCTGTGGGTGGTGACCGTAGGGGCGCTGCAAGCGCACGACGTTTATCCGTTGTATCCAGTCATCGACTATGGTGTGCGACAGATGACTTTCCATAGTGTCGTTTTACTGGCGATCTTTTGGGATGTGCACGCGCGCAACACGAATGGTTTTAAGCTCAACTCCGGAGTCCGGCTATCATGACAAACGCAATGTCCGCCGGTTCTCGAAGCGGCATCGACCCGCGACGCTACCATGAGGCAGTGCAAGTTGACTCTATTGTCGCAGCCCATGAGCCCGTTTGCCTCTATCTGGAGACCACCAACCGCTGCAATCTGCTGTGCACGACCTGCCCGCGGACCTATGAAGAATTAGAGCCACCGGCCGATATGAGCTGGGAGCTTTTCAGCACGATCGTCGATCAGGTGCCGAACATCTCGCGAGTTGTTCTGCATGGTGTCGGTGAACCGATGATGGTCAAGGATTTGCCGCGCATGATCCGCTATCTCAAGGATCGGGGCGCCTATGTTCTGTTCAATACGAACGGGACCCTGCTGACCGCCAAAAAAGGTCGGGAACTCGTCGATACGGGACTGGACGAACTGCGCGTCTCGCTCGATGCGGCCGATGCCAAGACCTTTATCGAGGTGCGCGGCAAAGATTTCTTCAACCGCATTTTACGCAACGTTCGGGCGTTCACCGACATGCAAGCGCGCGAGAAGCTGAGCACGCCAAAAGTATCATTATGGCTCACCGGAATGAAGGAGACTATTGCCCAGCTGCCGGATTTCGTGCGCGTCGCCAATTCCATCGGGGTTAAGGAAGTGCATTTGCAGCGACTGGTTTTCTTCGACGAAGGCGCCGTCGGCAAGGCGCGGCCGGACCAAGCCTTGTTTGAACACCTATCGAGGGAAGAGGCCGGGCATATCGAGGCAGCGGAAGCACAAGCTAAAGCGTTGGGAATTTTCTTCAATGCGTCCGGTGCAACAGAGCCGGGCACCAGCCTGAAAATGGCGACGGACAAAAATCCGTGGGCATTGTGTCGGCGGCCTTGGACGGTGATGTATTTCACCGCCAACGGACGCGCGCTGCCGTGCTGTATCGCGCCGTTCTCGCAAAAGGGTTACGAGAACTACACACTTGGTGATGCCACCCAGGCGACGCTGGGTCAGATCTGGAACGGTCCGGCCTACCAGTCGTTTCGAGCGGCCATTCAGTCCGACAATCCGGCCAAGGCGTGCACCAGTTGCGGTCTGCGCTGGAGCTTGTAATCGGGATGCTCGATACGTCGCCGGTGGTCCGATACAGCCACGTCGCGTTGATTGTGCCTGTCCTGAATGAGGAAGCGGCTATTGGCCCAATGGTGCGGGCGGTTCGTGAACAGGGCATCAGCGCGATCACTGTCGTCGACGGAAATTCGTCGGATGCGACCGTGATCAATGCAGAGCAGGCCGGTGCCATCGTTATTATCGAGCCGCGCCGTGGTTATGGCCGAGCCATCCAGACGGGGATCGCTGCGCTTTCCCCGGACGTGGAGATCGTGTTGTTCATGGACGGGGACGGCAGCGATCGACCTGAACATATTCCCGCTATCCTCGAACCGCTACTCACCGGGTGCGCCGATTTTGTACATGGCACCCGCCTCAAAGGCGTGCGGGAAAATGGTGCGTTATCACTGCCGCAGATCGTCGCCGGTCATCTCGCCGGATTTTTAATACGTCTCGTTTACGGTGTGCGCTACTCCGACATGTCGCCTTTCCGGGCCATTACGCGAAGTTCTCTGGCGCAGTTGGGCATGCGTGACGAGACGTTCGGTTGGAACCTTGAAATGCAAATGCGCGTTGCTGCCGCCGGACTGCGCGTCATTGAGCTACCCGTCGGGCAGAAGCGGCGCAATGGCGGAAAATCAAAGGTTTCCGGCAACGTCCGTGTCGTCGCCAGGGCGGTGTGGGTCATTGCCTCGACCTTCATTCGCCTCGCGATGACACTGCGGCGTGAACCTCAAGCGAAGCGACGATAAAGCACGGCAATCTTACCCGTGCCCGCAAACGGTCCGAACGGCGCTCGCTTAAGAAGGGCATCGAGACCGAGGCTAAGCCCCGCATTGTGCACAAGGAACATGCCTTGTGTGAACATTAGGAAGACGTACTGCCAGGGCCACTCGTGCGGATGCTGGTAGAGGCCAAGCCACAGGTGCGCCACGAATAGAATGCCAATCGCCGCCACCGGTCGAATAGCGAAACCGAGAATGAAAGCGGCGCCGAGAGAAAATTCTGTCAGGAAGACGATCGGATTGATGAATTGCAGCAGCGGCAGATAGACGTTGGCGACAAGTGATTTGTGCACGTCGAAGGCTGCGTAGTGCGTCATCTCCTCCGTCCAATACTTGAACCCACCGGATATGGGCAGCGGTAGTTTCCAAAGCGAGCCCTGGAACCACATATAGCCAATGAAGGTGCGCATGAACCACGTCGCCAAATGCGCCGACGTCCGCTGTGCTGGATCGGCGTCCCAATTTCGCTTTGCAATAAGTACACCGGCAATAGCCAGGATCCAGAACAGCGCCACCAGCAGATAACGGATGCCGCTCGCTTGGTGATCCGGGGTCTGACCGATCAAGAATAAAAAAGTGTCAGTGAATGGGTTCGTTCGCATGTGTCAGTGTCCGGTTCGGTGCAGCGCGGCTTTCGGCGGCGGTGGAGAATTCGTTCTTGGAATGTGATGCAAGCGCGTCCGATAAGCGAATGACAATCGGTTCAATTTCTTGGGAGCGGGATTGTACCGTACCGACAATAGCGGCTGAGGCATAGCCGGCCCGTTGCAACGCCAAGATGCAACTGGCAGCGCGATCGGCGGGGACAGATGCCAGTAGCCCGCCTGCCGTTTGCGGGTCGAATAGCGCCGGATACAACGAGTCCTGGGCTGCCTCAGAGCCATTTCGGATGGCCCGGCGCAGTCGGACGTTCTGCGGTTGCAACGAAGAGAAAATGCCGAGAGCAAGTGTCTCGCGGACACCGTCGAGCAGCGGCAACGCGTGCAGGTCAAGCGTCGCGTCGACGTCGGACGCGCGTACCATTTCCACCAGATGACCGAGCACGCCGAATCCGGTGACGTCGGTCGAGGCGTGCACGGCGTGGGCTCGCAGAATTTCTGCGCCGATCCGATTGCTTGTTGTCATGTGAGCCAGTGCAGCCATGACCCACCTGGCACGCGCCTTACCGCGCATGTCAGCTGCCAACAACGTGCCGGTGCCGATAGGCTTGGTGATGATCAGCACATCGCCTGGCACCATATCGCCCTTGCGGGTGATTAGGTCTCGCGCGATCAACCCGTTTACTGAAAATCCGAGTGCGAGTTCGGCGCCTTCGCTGGTGTGGCCACCGACAAGGGCGCAATTGGCGTCGCGCAAGACTTCATTCGCGCCGGTCATCATGGCCGACAGATCGGCTTCGACCTTGCTTTCGATGCCGTAGGGCACCGTGGCAATCGCCAGGGCTGACTGCACTTCGGCGCCCATCGCAAAGATGTCGCCCAAAGCATGGGTGGCGGCGATCTTGCCGAAGATGTAGGGGTCGTCGACAATGGAGCGGAAATAGTCGACTGAATGGACCGCGAGCTTGTGCCCGCCTACATCCACGACGGCGGCGTCGTCGGGTGCATCGAGACCGACGATAACGTCGTCCCGCGGCAACGGTACAATTGCCCCCAGTGCGCGTGACAATACGGTTGCGCCGACTTTGGCGCCGCAGCCACCGCAGCGCATTGCCAGCGCCGAAATTTCCTTCAAGGCCTGTTGGTCTGCAATGCCGGCAATCGAAGCGAAGCTTGGCTCAGGCATGACTGGAAGATTATTGAATTTATGCATGAAACCGCGGTCGATCCAGTCTTTGAGCTTCCAGACCCAGTCGCCTTCGAATGCCATGCCGTTGCGGGTGCCGATCGCATGGGTGCCACCGGTCGAGATGAGGTACATCGCATCGCGCTGCGGACGCGGGCTGATCAGTTTCCCACCAGCGATGAGGCGACGGATATTTTCGGCCAAGGTCGGGCCGCTGCGAACGGCATAAACACCTGAACGCGGCAGGGCGTGTCCATCCATGGCTGACACATCGCCGGCGGCAAATACCCCGACATGGGAAACCGACTGCAACGTGCGGCCGACACGCACAAAGCCATTTCGGTTTAACGCCAAACCCGTCGCGGCGAGCCAAGGCGCTGCCGCAGCCCCGGTGGTCCAGAAAATTTCGTCGAGCGAAATCGTGGTGCCGGTTGCGACAGCGACACCTCCGTCACTGACGCCGACAACGCGGCTCGAAGTATGGACGGCAATGCCGCGCTCGGCCATGATCTCGGCAAAACGACGTCTGACTTTCAACGGCATTGTCGGTAGCAGCTCCGACGATGATGTCACCAATGTGAGAGAAAGAATTTTCGGATCGTAGCCGGCCTTTTTCAGATCGCCCGTCAGCCGGTGGTGGATAGCCAGGATCAGTTCGACGCCGCCAGCGCCGCCGCCGATTACGCCGATGCGCGATTGTCCACCGGTGGCAAGAATGCGCGTCCGCGCCGCTTCGAAGCGCGTGAGAAAACCATCGATGGGTTTGACCGGAATTGACCGTTCGGCAACTCCCGACACGTCAACCGCACTGGACGTTGAGCCGATGTTAAGCGACAAAATATCGTAGGGCACCGGCGGGCGGTTGTTGCAGATTACACGCTTGCCGGCAAGATCGAGCCCGATGACTTCGCTATGATAGAGCCGCGCACCCGCGAATCGTGCCAGCGGCCCTGTATCGATATGGACCTCGTCCGATGTGTAAAGTCCTGCGATAATTCCCGGCAGCATTCCCGAGTATGGCGTGTCGACTTGGCGGGTGATGAGTGTGAAGCGAACGCCCGCCACCGGCGCCATGCCGAAGCGCTTGAGGACACCGACGTGGGCGTGTCCTGCGCCGACGAGCACCACATCTTTCAGTACCGGTGTCGATGACATCTTCATGGGGTCGGAAAACTCATGCTTGTCTGAGCACAGGGCGCGCCGTTTGGTCGGTTGGTTCTTCTGCTAGCCGCGTCGGCAGTGTCGCTAATCGCAAGCCTTGCCGCAGTCGCCGCGATACCTGGTCAATCGCCGCGGAAAGCAGCACCGTAGCCACAATCAGCACGACCGCAACATCGAATCGCAACTCTGAAATCGCCGCATCGACGTAATAGCCGAGCGTGGTGACGCCGAGGATACCGAAGATAGCGCTCTCGCGCACGATGATTTCCCACCGGTAAAGGACGTAGGCGAGAAACTGGCCGTAGAGGCGCGGTACAGCTTCGTAGGCGTAGAGATTGAGCCCGCGTGGTGCGTCCAGCCGATACTCGAGGGCATCGGCATGGCGACCCATCAGATAGCCGACAATGCCGCCGTTGTGCAGACTGAGCGCAATTACCGCTGGCAGCATGGAAGGGCCTACCAATTGCAGCAGCACATAGGCGAGCATGTATTCAGGTGTCGACCTAACAACCACCAATCCAAAGCGACCGGCGATCTGACCGACCGGCCCGGCGAAGCGTTGTGATACCAGCGGAAACAGCACCAGCGCCAGGACCGCCATGGCGACCATCGCAATCTGGGACACAACCAGCGTATTGATCAGGCCGGGAACGATTTGATGCTTCAAGATCGGCATGAACCAGCCGCCAAGGCCAACCCACGTCGACCACGACGTGATAGCGCCGTTCAGCAACGGCGCCGGAATAATATCGTGTCCCAGAAAACGCACGAGGTTGTCGAATGCGGAGCCGCCACCTATCGCCGGCGGCAGCAGGAACAGGCTGGCCAGGATCAAAAGCGGTAGAGTCGGTGGCCTTGCCCAAAGACGGCGCGTTCCGATGAGGATATAGAACACCCCTAGCAGGGCTGCGGCCTGCGGATAGTTGCCCTGCTTGAAGTAGCTTTCCAGATGAAAACCGATTGTCGGCAGTCCGATGAAACCGAGCACCAGGGTCGAGCGCAGGCCGCACTCCAGGCGATAGAGGGTGTAGGTTTTGAACCTACCGGCGAGCTCTGGCAGACGCACGTAGGCGAAGGCTGAGAGCGCCGACGTGCCATGCGGTAAAACCTGTTCCGCCGACAGGTCCGCTTCGTCGATCATCTCGGCAAAGACTTTTGCAAAAACTCCTGTATAGGGGAGTGCAATAGCGAGAATGCCCGTCGTCGCGCCCAGGCCATAGATCTGGATCAGAAGCAAGGCCCAGAAAAGTTCATGCACTGACCTTAGAACAGTGCACACAATCCTGACTAAACGGCTCTGCCCGTAGACGATGGCCAAGCCCAAGCCAATCGCCGCAGCGATGCCAACACCGAGCACCGCGAACGACACTGTCCACACGACGCTCCAAAGTTCGATGGCGCGCAGATCCGGGTGCAAAATGCCGAGAAGCAAACGGCGCATCTCATGCCACGGATGCAGCGCAGTAATTGCGATGTCCGCTATTCCGGCGCTCAGGATTGCGCTTACCAGCAATAGGCTGCTAACGGAAGTGTAGGTCATCCGCATCAGATTGCGGCCCCGAAATGCGCTATTAATCTATCGGCGGACAGATCTTTCGATGAGACATCGATGATTTTTCGTCCGCTTTCGAGCACCACGATGCGGTTGCAGAACTCAAGTGCCAACTCTACGTCGTGCATAGCGGTGACAACGGTTTCATGGTTGCGATTGATCAGGGCTAAAACTTCGGCTCCCTGCACCCGGTCGAGTGCTGAGACGGGCTCGTCACCAAGTAGAATCGATCGGCCATTGTAGAGGGCGCGAGCGACAGATGCGCGCTGCTGTTGGCCACCCGACAAGGCCCCAGCACTTTCAAATATCTTATCCGCAAGCCCAACGGTGCGCAGTACTCCGCCAATTTCGACTATATCCTGCCTGCGCGGACTGACCAGCGTACGCAAGTTTGCAATCGTCGAGTTGCGATCGAGACGACCCATGTAGACATTGTGGAACACGGAAAGCGGGCGCACCAGGGCTGCAGCTTGCGGTACCAGTGCGATGGCCTCCGGGCGAAGTGCGTAAAGTAGCCCCAGCAGTGTCGATTTGCCGGCGCCACTGCGGCCCATGATGGCGACTTTTTCTCCGACCGACACTTCGAGGTCGACATCGGACAACACCGGCCGACCGCCATAGGAAGCAGCGGCACCACTCAGTGATAAGACAATTTCACGCGACATAGCCATCCCTGCATGCCGTGGCCATGTCCGGTACACACGCTATTGATTAAACAATCCGACAAGCGTGGCAACGTCCTCGATGACCTTGTAGTCCTCGTTTTTAGCCGGGATGAATTTGCTGCGGGCAAAGATCGCCAAAAGAGCGGGGTCTGAAATCCCAAGAATGGTGTCTTGAACCTTTTGGGTGAATCCGGCGCCATAAACTTTATCGAGGTCGCCGCGTGCCACCCAGTGATAGTCGGGAAACGGCGGTGATTCCCAGATCACGGATACCTGTTTTGGGTCGACATTGCCGGCCTTGATCTCCGACTTCCAAACGATACTGTCCATCACGCCGACCTGGAAGGCGCCGGATTGAACGAGTTGTAAGGTGCGACTGTGGTCGCCCGAAAAGCCGACGCGCGAAAAAATCTGTTCGGGAGTCTTGCCAGGAAATGCCTGCCGCAGAAAGTGCTCCGGGAAGACCCGACCGGACGTCGAGGCGCGCGCGCCAAAAGTGAAAGTCAAGCCTTCGATCGCCTTTGGCAATTCTGTGGATGGTTTCAGCTGGGTCGCCGTGTTGGCGATCATGACACTGGTAAAGGCGGCGTCTTCAGCGCCTTGTGCCAGGGTCTGTGAGGCTGGGACGGCGCGCACGGCTTGGACGCCGGTGAAACCGCCGAACCAGGCAAACTGCACCTGATTGTTGGTGAAGGCCGTCACCGCTGCCGGATAACTTTTGACCGGCAGATACTTTACGGGAACGCCAAGTTTTGCTTCGAAATACTTTGCATAGGCGCTGAAGCGCTCTGTCAGGCGTGTTTCATCCTGGTCGGGAATAGCAGTAAAAACCAGTGGTGGTGTTTGTGCAGCGACAGGGCCGCTCAATAACGTCATGGCGGCAAGCGCCAGGAGAGAATAGGTCAGGGGGCGTCGGGCAATCATGCAGGGTCGGTCTCCGATAGGCCAGCTGTGCATTCGTGCTTTCACACTAACCTCACAATTCGGCAATTGTCCGGTCACGTATGACCATCGGTTGATCACAGATGCGTTATGGGTCCACGATCGCAGTGTTTGGAGATCGTCAGGTAACGCGCGCGAGGCCGATGAAGGCTGTTCCCTTCAGTGCGACGGGACCCTTGTCGTGGACGGTTTCGAGATTTTTGACGAAGCAGTCGAGCACCGCCGGCGCGTCTTTGCCGAGACCACAGATCATCGCGGACATGCCGGGCGCAAAGGCGATACGATCCGCCAGCCACTTAGCCGAAGGCGCACGAATCTCTGCAGTGTGAGTGGTTACCGAAACTCGTTCAAATCCTGCCGCGCTGAAAAGCGCGCGAAAATCGGCGAGTTCACGAAAACGCAATTGAGCCGGCAGCGCTTGAGGTCCAATGTCAGGCCGCACCATTGTTACGGCGGTTCGCAATGCCATTGCCAACTCGAAATCCTGCGGTTGCGTCCAAGCCACGACCGCGACAGACCCTCCCGGGATTACGACACGACGAAGTTCTCGCAGGCCGGCAACGGTATCCGGGAAAAGGATAATGCCGAAGACGGACATCCGCGCGTCGAAACTATCGTCGGCGAACGCCAGGGCTTGTCCGTCCATCTGATGGCCGTTTACGGTAGCACCGGCGGCCAGGGCGCGCTCCTTGACGCGGTCAATCATGGCGCCGGATAAATCCACGGCGTCGACAAGTCCGCCGATCGATGCCATCTCCAGCGCCCCGGCGCCACTGCCGCAGCCGACATCAAGACAGCGTGACCCGGTTGTCACACCAAGCGCGGCAATTGCTGTCTTTGCAAATGTTGTGCTGAACGGCTCGAACACACGCTCGTACACCGAGACGTGATCGTCCCAACGCGAAGGATCCTGGTCGGGCTGCAGCTCGATAGGTATCATGGGAAGCTCGAGGTGAGGTCTAGCCAATCTGGTTACGGTCTCGGTCGGCATAGCGTAGTGGCCGCAACAGGGCGAACTAGACAGATGACACAATCGAATATTTCTTCCGAGCCATCTGGATTGTCCAGCCCTCCGGCGCAGTTTGCACTTGGCATCGGGCTGACGAACGAATGCAACCTAGCTTGCGCGTTCTGTTACCGGGATCCCAGTCGAGTTGACCGGCTGTCGCTTGAGCAGGTTCGCTCGATCATAGAATGTATCCCGGTCCGCTCGGTCAACCTCGGCACTGGCGAGAACGGGCTGCACCCAGAATTTCCAGCACTCTTCAACTATCTGCGCGAGCAACCTATTAAACTGACTATGACATCGAACGGCTTTTCTGTCGCGGCGGTGCCGGACGCCGATCTTGTTGCGTTCAAGGATATTGAATTTTCTCTCGATTATCCGAGTAAAGCCGAGCAGGACGAACAGCGCGGCGAAGGAAATTGGGACTTGCTGCATGAACAGGCCGCGCGGTGTAACCGCCTCGGCGTTCCGGTGACCTTCATCGCTGTCATGATGCGCTCAAACTATGACCGGCTCGCCGATATCGCCGCCATCGCGAAGCAGTTCGGCGCGGCGCTGCGCATCAATGTATACCAATCGGTCCGCTCTGATAAATACGCGCTGACATATGACGAGTACTGGAATGGGTTCGAGGCCTTGTTCGCTAAGACCGACGTCATCGCGATCGGCGAACCGCTGGTGCGGGCGATGGCTGGATTGCCACCGCGCACCGGCGGGTGCGGCGTCGGTACTGTGCGCGTAACCCCGCGAGCGACCGTGCAACCCTGCGTCTATTGGCCGGGTGTCGGGGCGCCGTTGGATGTTCTGCTCGACGCCGGTTCGGATGTGGTCAACACCGCGGCTTTTGCCGACGCACGTTCTGTGCCGCAGGCTTGTCGGAATTGTGATCATCTCGCGGCGTGCCGGGGCGGCTGCAGCGGCCGGCGACGGTTAATGGGGATGTTGGCTGAACCAGATCCTTATTGCCCCATAGTCCAGGGCAAAACGCGCAAACTCACGGTTCGCATGGCCGAGACGCGCGATATGCCGAAGCTGGAAAGTGCGTGCACGACTATCGTCACGGCGCGTTGAATGAACTGTGGCGGAAACAAACGATCATGTCAGATGCAAAGGTGCCGCCGATCCTAACCGGCAAGGACGTCGGCAGTGCATCGGTTTTTACGCCGGACAATCTGCTGCGTGAGGCGCGGCGGCAGAAACGGCTGGCCATCGCGGAAGTGCCGCGCGTTTGCCTGCTCGATCCTGATGGCGATATCGTTCGCCACCTCGTTGGATCGGGCCAAGCAGCGCGCGATCCCCAATGGGCCTGCTATCATACCGACCTGTGGCGCACGACTTTAGACGGTCTGGACATCGGCATTATCGGTTGCGCTGTCGGGGCTCCGTTTGCGGTTCTGGTGGCCGAGCAATTGTTCGCATGCGGTTGCGAACTGTTGATCAACATCACTTCCGCCGGGAGGCTCGTTGAACTACGCAAGCCGCCCTATTTTGTGCTCATCGAGCGGGCGTTGCGCG
Source organism: Hyphomicrobiaceae bacterium (assembly GCA_025351355.1). GTDB lineage: Bacteria > Pseudomonadota > Alphaproteobacteria > Rhizobiales > Hyphomicrobiaceae > JABFRJ01. The sequence continues at coordinate 7,984 of JANXWC010000032.1, read as the reverse complement.
ACGAGGGGACGAGCTACCACTATATGGCGCCCACGGAATTCAGCGTTGTCGACGGGGCGCTGCTGGCCATGGCGGTGGACGCGTTGAGTTCGCGAGGCACGATAATCGAACTTGGAGACAGTTGGACGACCGATGCGCCCTTTCGTGAGACGGAAGCGCGTATCGCCGAAATGACGGCCAAGGGTTTGCTGGCTGTCGAGATGGAGGCTGCGGCGCTTTATGCGTTCGCTGCGGCGCGACAGAAGGCAGTGCTTTGTTTCGCACATGTGACAAACCAGATGGCCCAGATCGACGGCGATTTCGAAAAGGGTGCCGCCGATGGGGCGCTCGCTTCACTCGACGTCGTGACAACCGTCGGCAAAGCGTGGCGCGCACCGTGATCAACCACGGCGCCGTTATTCATCGTTTTGAATTCCCGCGACGGCTTCGATTAGGGTTGGCGTCTAGAGGAAAGGGAGTCCACAATTGGCCCTGTATCTGCATGATATGTAGGCATGAGTTACTTCGCATACTAAAGATTATTAATGGTCGGGTGGGGGCCAAGACAACGCAAACCAAGCTTATCGACGCAGCGGCATACCGGTTCAGATTTAGCGGCACGCCTTGCCTCACAAACCTGATTCACGAACAAGCACTTTGAGAACTTGCCGCCAAGCGCTTGAGAGCACGCTCTCAGGTGCACCAACCGCTATGATAACGCCAACGGTGCTACGGCTTTGGTAGACGTCTGGAAGGTCGCCATACGTACTGGCGGTAACGGCGTACTGTGCCGCAATGGGTATTGGTTGGCGGCGGGCATCTTGCCGATCGGCGATCCGTCCGCCGTGGCTTGCCGCTAACTCGGGTGGAGTGATCGTTGCCATGGCCGATTGAGAGATCGAGCGAATCATCATGTTAACATGAGGCAACGATGTATCGTTCGGCACAAAGACAGCTTCCACGCCGGCTTTAAGCCGCCACAAGTCCCCTTCGTCGAGTGCGCCGTGAGCCGCGCCGCCGCGCCCTCCCCGCAACACAACAATCGCTTCACGCGGGCTCAGCGTTCGATCGACGTGCAGGGCGGGAAGCATTTCGGCCACGACACCAGCGAAAGGTGCGCTGATATTGAGTTCGTCGCGTTGACGGATCAAGCCATCGGCCTGTTGCCTCAAGGCGGCTTCCTTGTTTGCCAAGACAATTGTTTCGGATCGATCATCGGAATCGCCCGTGCCGCGGTCCAGTCGCAGTGCAACGACTTCTGATTTCAACCGGTTCAATTCCATTTCTTGGGCTAAATCGTTCGACACGAGGGAGACAAGTGCGGCACCAGCCGCCACTTTATCGCCATAGCCGACATGAATTTTGGCGACGCGTGCAGGTACCGGCGTGTACAGGGTGGTCAATTGCGGCGCCGTCAATACGGTCGGCATTCTGACATTCGTCGATAGTGGGAGAGCCAGGAGTGCAACGACCAATACTAGCGCGGCCAAGGTTGCCAGCGAACGACTTGACGAGAGAATTTTTTGACGCATTTTCCACCATTCCAAAAACTCGCGCATCATTGGGGCGATCAGAAAATATCCAATCTCAACAGTGAATAAGACCAGTCCTGCAAGTTTGAAAAAAAAGTGGTAGACTACAAGCGCGATGCCGGTGAAAACCACGAGGCGGTAGGTCCAAAGTGCCCATGCGTAGATCGCCAATCCAGTCATAAGGCGAGGTGACATTCGCTCTGGTGGCGTTGAATTGAGGGCAAACAAGATTTCACGCATCCGCCAACGGCCGATCGCCACGGCGCGATCTTGCATATTCTCGATGCCGAGGATGTCGGACGCTATGTGATAGCCATCGAATTTCATAAATGGGTTCAAATTCATCGTCAGGCTCAAGACCCATCCGGCCGTCGCCAGCGAGAACATGAAATGCTTGGCGATCCCCGGGGGCAGAAAGGCCCACAGGAAAGTCGCCAGGCAAGCAACCGTTAGATCGGCAAATATTCCGGCGATATCGACTCGGAGGCGTGCCCACGGCGACTTCAATCGCCACGTATCTGTGACGTCGCAGTACAACAATGGCGTGCCAAGAATAAAGGCGACACCGAGAATTGGAACCCGACAGCCGAGTGCCGTTGCGACGTAAGCATGGCCGAGTTCATGAAGCAGTTTGACCAGCATGAGCGCACAACCAAGAAATGCCGCGCCCTCAAGCGTTGCAACCCCGGCAAAAGTTGCGCGAAATTCGTCCCATTCACGCGAGACAAGATAAAAACCTGCCGCACCGATCAACGTTGTCACTACTGCGAAAGTGCGCGTACCAAATGGCCGTACAGCGAAGAGGGTCGCGCGCAGAAAGCGCTCGGGTTGCATGAGCGGGATTCGAAAAAAGAGATATGTGTGCAAGAGATGGGACGCAAAGGAAGGCCGGGAGTTGTCCGCCGAAGCGCTCAGCGTCCGCCAGCCGCCGCTCGGTGCATCGAGGGTCAATCTGCTGGATTGCAAATATTGGACGAACCGCGTGACGTCCTCTGGTTCAATCGTTTCAGCGTGTTGTTCCCAAGCATTTTCAACGAGTTGCTCGATCGCTTTGCCGTCGGACCAAACCTGCAACAATGCGTGTGCGCTTTGCCCAATCGCAACGAACTTGTGCTGCAACGGGTCGTAGATCAACCAGCGCCGCGCACCATTGTTGTCTGGCGCGGTCGCGATCAGTTCGAGATCTTGCCGCAATGGCGGTACGGTCTGCGGCGGAGGCGGCGGCGCGTGTGCGTCGATCACAGTCCAATCCATTGTCTGATGGCGCTCAGCGGTCGGCGCAGGATGAAAACAGCCAACGGCGCCTCGGGGCCGTACAGTTGTGCCGTGCCGCGCACGCCGAGTTGTGGTGACGGTCGGTCACGTGCCGTGATCACAGCGACTAGGTGATAGGCTGCAACGCCACTCTCCGAAATGCGTGCTTGGTAGTCGAAGTGGGCGACCGTCGCCTCGAGCGGACGCAAGGGGTCGGAATCGACGAACGCCTTCACGCGTGCGCCTGGCTCGAGCACAACAGAGTCGGCAGCGGCCAGGTTGATTGTCAGTTCAACCGCGCCGGGATCGACAATCATCATGACCTTTTCGCCGACCGCGAGCGGCTTGCCTTCCAAGTCTTTGCGATCAGTAAAGACAACGACGCCGGTTTTTCGCGCGACCAGAATTGTCCTGTCGAGTAGCGTCTTAGCGTAGTCGCGCTCGGCTTGCTTCAACGCAAGTTCGGCGCCTGCGATGCAGAGGTGATCGGTACAAATAGAACAATTAGATGCGATCGTTCTGAATATCAGATGGCACATGCGATCGAGTGCATCGGGGAAGGCGGCATGGCCGGCACAAATATGTTGTTACCTGCTTCATTTTCGGCGCCCTTGGCTTTGATAGAAAAGCCTCTTGAACAAAGGTTCAATTGGCTCAGCCTGTGGGCCGGCAGCAGGCTCGCAAAAGCCCTCGAAGTTGCAAATCAAGCTGGTTGCGGACCCCCGCAACCATCTCAATTTGCAGTGCATTTTTAGCTACATCAGAAGTTTGAACACCTGAAGTGCCAATTGTCAGTATCTCTGCAAGATCGCTGCGAAGCTCGATAGTCAGCTGACCATTGACTGGCGTTAGCCGCACCTCGTCAATCACCGATTGTCGCCAGGAAATGGCATTTAAAGCACCGAAATTACACTATTTTAATAGGTAACGAACGAGTCGATCAACTTAAATTGACTTTACTTAGCAGGTGACATCCTACGCAAACGAACTCGAGCGTTGATGGTCTGGATTTCGACTTGGCGTGCGTTTTTTTAGATTTCGTGATCAGGTGGGATACGTTGCGACTGCACTATTGATCTGGGAACTCATACGTAGGGATTGAAACTCCCTTGCTCCGCATCCAGTCGACGACCCGCGGTGTGACGAGAGAATAGACGCCGCCCCTGCCGCATTCACCGGCCGTTGTTCCGCGCGACGTGACGCCGACCAGATAATATTGAAAGATCGCACCCGAGCGCACCATCGCGAATACCGGACCGCCGCTGTCGCCGGGGCAGGTGTCGCGTTCTTCCGCCGGATCGGCCAACACCATTTCCAGTCCCGCGGCGCACCGATAACGCGCGCGGTCTGCCGCAAAACCACATATCCGACTGCGGATATCGACGCAGGCGTGGCGTTTCTCGCCAACTCTAAACGCCTGGCTCTTTTTGCCGGGATCGCGGCCGAGCCCGAAGCCCACGACGATGAGAGCCTTCACGGAATGGGACAGATAAAGCTGTGGCGTGGCCGGCGTCGCGGGAAAAACCTGTGGATTTCCGCGCCGGCCAATGAAGCCGCGTCCAGCGCCAAGCCACAGCCTCTGGCGGTCAAGAATGACAATCTCGTCAGGAGCAGGCGGGCTAAGATCCGGCGTTATCTGCTTTGCGCCGGCTGCTTCCAGAAACAACAATGCTAAGTCATTGCCATAGAGATGGGTCTCACCCGCCGAGCGCAGGCCCTGGCAAAAGCCGGGCTCGTAGAGTGTCGTGCGCTGGAGGTCCAGATACATTCGCTCTTTCAGGACACTTCCAAATCCGTCAGCAACATTCTGGCCCAGCACAATGTACGGCTTGAAGGGACGCTGAGGGTTGTCGAGCGCATAATTGCACACGCAGTGCCCGGCAGTCAGCAAGGCATCTGGACCGACCAGCGTGCCCGTGCAGAGTTCCTTGTCCCCCGAAATAATCGCGACTGTCTCGTTGAACCAACCGGCCGGCGATTTCGGACCCGCGGCAACGAAGGGAACCTGACCCAACGGGCTTGAGGAAAACGCCGGTGTGGCGACCTCCTTTCGCAGGGTTGCCTCGAGTTGTGCCCTTGAACGCAAGGCGACATCGGCTGCAGCATCGAGCGCGGCCTGGCTGCCGGGACGCTGGCTGGCACTGGCAATTGCCGCGGCGACCTCGCTGAACCCGGGAACTGCACACGCCGCAATCTCTTCGATATCGCCGAGGGGCTGCGCCTGTTGCGCCGCACCCGGCAGGGCGATCGCCGCCATGCAAAGTCCGGCAATCGCGGCGACGCGACCGGCCCGTGCAGACGCACGCCATTGGCGACGAAGCAGGCTCATTGCGACAGATACCGGCTACAGTTGTTCTGGCACGAGGCGTCGTCACCCTGGCTGCCGCAGAGGTTGACCCGACAATTGCAGAATTTCTGACACGTCGGCTCGTTGCTGACGGTATTGCTGACCATGCATTTGTTGAAGCACTGTCCATAGCCGGCGTCGCCATTGCTGTCGGCAAATGATTGCGGCCCAGCGGCGTTGCCGAGGCTGCGCCCGCCACCTGAGCCTGCAACCACTGCAATTGGGGGCGCCGCCCGTGCTTGGTCTGCCGCCAAGAGCCGTCGCGCTGCGATAAGGGAGTCTTGGGCTTGAATCAAAGCAGCATTGTTGTTGGTTTGGTTGATTTTCACCGAGATGACGTTAGCGGGAAGCGCCGCGATACTTTGCGCAATTTGCAGCGGGATGGTCACCACATTGACTAGTTCGCTCCCCTTGGTGATCTTGACGTCCTGCAGCACTCCGTTATCGAACGACAGCGTCGTCTCGCGATTGGCAAAGAACGTCCTGTCGATACCGACGGAAATAACCGGCGCCGCGTTTTCGAAAAACGCGGTGGAACTGCCACGCAGTTTCCAAGCGCCGCGCACGCCTTTCAGTTTCAAGTTCTCTTTAACGTAGAGATAATATGTCACCGGCAGGCGGGCGCGATAAAAGATGCCTTGGGTATATTTTCGCGGCGCCTGTGACTGGCCGGCACGTTCGATGGTCTGGGGTTGTTTGACGGCGTGATATTTGTTCGTCGGCCACGCTTGGGCGGACCATGCATGGGCCTTTTTCCAGGCCTGCGGATTGTCGCAGTAGGCGTCTACATCATCGTTGTTCGGGTCGATGGGCTCACCTTCGATAAACAGGCAATAACCATACGCCCGGATCGCATCGTTGGTTCTATTGACGTCGTCGTGGTCGAAGGGATCAACGACACCAGAGAAGACAAGCTTGTCGCCCAGCGTCGTCCGGCTCAGCGAGCGGCCTTTCAGCGTCTCATCGAAGTTGGCGTTGCCGGAAATGCCGGCAAAGAGAGTTTTGACGAAATTCTCCGCCACCTTGGCTGACTGATCGTCAGCCTTGGATGTAATTTTTTGGAGAATGTGGTTTAACTTCTGGACTTCAAAAGTGTCGTTGGACGTGATCGACGCGAGATAATCCAGGCAGTACGTTGCCTCCGGATCCGGTTTGACCAACACAGCGACGCCGCCGCGCTTATCCGACTCAGTTGCTGTCCCGCCGCTGCCGGGAAGACGAATGAAATAGCCGTAGTTGTTCGCGATATTTTGGGCCACTGCGATTCCCGTTTGCTCGCGGGTAATGTCGAAGGCGATATAGGACTTGGTGAGATTATACGCTCCGGTACTGGAGTCGCAGCCAACAGCAGTCCTCGGCTCTACCAGCGTCGATTGTGACATCGCGCATGCACCGAGCATGGCAATTGCCAACGCGGCAAGGATCACTCTCAATCTGTATGTCATGGCGTGCCCATCGTCGCTAGGCTGTAACTCGCGGTCGTCAAAGGGTGGCGATATCGTGGGCAAATTTGCATCGCGCGTCCTGTTATTGTTTGGGTCCCGAAGGAGGTGTGCCACCAACGACCGATGCAGGAGTCAGGATATTCTGGTACTTCACCCCTCCCGCCAACAGTGGGTCGAGTACGGTCGCATCCGGCGTTGGGCACGCTTTTTCGCGGTCGGCCGCGCCTGTCAGACCCGAAGTTACGGTAGTGTAGGCCTTATTATCGTCTTTGCCTCTGTGCGAAACGAAGGTGCCCGTATTGCTTTGCACCGCAGTGGCCGGGGTAGCCTTGGTCGGGTCTGCTTCGAGATCGCTCAAGTATTTGAGATGAGCGATCTGCGTCTTGATCAGTTCGTCCTCGGCTCGGGTCAACGCCGCGAGATTTTGCGTCTGATCAATCTTGACCTGGATCACCGCCGTTGGCAGCGCCACGATGCTTTGGACGATCTGCAATGGAATGTAGGATGCGGCCAGCAGTTCGCTGCCTTTATAAATGCAGACATTGCTGAGTTGCCCCTCATCGAAGGTCAGCGTTGTCTTGCGTTGGGCAAACAAAGTGCGGTCGATGCCAACTGCGACCAGCGGCGAGATATTTTCCATCTCAATGACGCGGCTGATGCCGAGCCGCCAACTTGGCACTTTGGCATTGTCCTTGACGTAGACATGCAGAGGATAGGGTATTCTTGGGCGATAGAACACGCCGCCGCCGCCTCGCCGTCGTCCCTGCTCGAGCACATCCTCGCTGCTTTTGTGACGATAAGTGACGTCCGGCGCCCCGACGCGGTTGAGTAGATGGCGGGGGTGTTCGCAATAGCTGTTTATGCCGAATTCGGACCTGTTGAAACTGAAGCCCGGCATCACCAGACAATAGCCGTAGTCGTGTAGTGCCTGGTTTATCTCGGCCGTACGTGTCGCGTCGAATGGATCAAGTTCAGCCTTGAACACGGTCACTTTGCGTGCTCCGGCTGTACCTTCCGCGAAGCTGCGGCCATAATTCGAGCCAAATGTCGGATCGCCCGAGGCGAGGATGAAGGCCGAGCGGATCAGTGTCTGCAATGCAAACCGCGATTCATCGACGGCGTCGCTTGAGACCAGTCCCAGCAACTGTGACTCTTTGTATTTTCTGACATTGACGATGTCATCGGACGTCGGCCGCGCAAGGTAATCAAGGCAAAAACCGAACCGCGCGTCAGGCACACGCCGATAGTTCAATTTTAACGAATAATCACGCCGGGCCTTGTTGATAGGGGTGGAGTCAGCGTTCTCCTTGTACGCAATGGCCGTAATGATAACTTCTTCGACTTCCACGACCAGTGTTGTCTTTGGCAGAAAATATGCGCCTGCGTAGCTATCGCAACGAAAGCCCTCGGCCCGTTCCAGAGGGGAA
>JANXWC010000012.1 GCA_025351355.1 Hyphomicrobiaceae bacterium | reverse complement strand
GCAGTGCCGCCAAGTTGTCCTGCATCTGACGCCGGGCCAGGATGCCGGCATCTCTGCCGCACCGGATGTGCTGGCGAAAGCACCGCCCATGCGTATGCTGATCGCCGATAAAGGCTACGACGGCGACGCCATACGCGCCGTTCCGCATTGCCGCGCCTGAAATGTTCCCGAATCATGGGTCGTTGCCTCGCTTGAATTGCTCCCGGCGGCGGGAGGATGCGGGGGACGGGAATGAGGCGGGTGAGCATGGCGACGCGCGACGAACTGCTGCGGACGGTGAGCCAACGGTATCGAAATAGTTCGCGAGCCGAGAAGTCTCTCATTCTGGAAGAGTTTGCGGTGACGACCGGATATCATCGCAAACATGCCATGCGGCTTCTGCGCACCGGGCCGTCGGATACGCGTTCTGCGCTACGTCCATCGCGTCGGATTTACGGCGCGGCCGTCTGCGAGGCGCTGATCGTGGTGTGGGAAGCGTCCGACCGGGTGTGCGGCAAGCGTCTGAAGGCGATCATTCCGACGCTGGTTGGGGCGATGCAGCACTATAGCCATCTGGCGCTCGCGCCAGATGTGTACGGATCGCTTTTGCGGATGAGTGCGGCGACCATCGATCGGGTGCTTGCGCCGCAGCGCGAACGATGTGGCCGCCGGCGACGGCGTTCGGGGGCGGCGACGACGATCCGCCGCTCGATTCCGGTGCGAACGTTTTCGGACTGGAACGATCCAGCGCCAGGCTTCATCGAAGCCGATCTGGTCTCCCATTCAGGACCGGTGGCCAGCGGCTCGTTCACGCAAACGCTGGTGCTGACGGATATTGCGACTGGTTGGACTGATTTTGCTCCCGTGCTGGTGCGAGAGCTGCATCTGGTGGTCGCGGCGCTTGGCGAACTGCGCCGTCGTCTGCCGTTTGCGTTGCTGGGGTTCGATGTCGACAACGACAGTGCCTTCATGAACGAGACGGTTCGCGATTATTGCCAGGCTGAAAAAATCGAGATGACGCGCTGCCGGCCCTACCGCAAAAACGATCAAGCGCATGTGGAGCAGAAGAATGGCGAGATCGTGCGGCGCATGGTCGGCTATCGCCGTTACGAGGGCGTCGCGGCAGCACAGCAACTGGCCGTGCTGCACGAGCGCGCGCGGCTGTTCGTGAACGTGTTCCAAGCCTCGTTCAAGCTCGCCGGGAAAACGCGCGACGGCGCACGCGTGACCAAACGCTATCACAAACCGATGACGCCGCTCGACCGCCTTCTGGCCGATCCAAGGGTCGGGCAGGACGTACGGGACCGCTCGTTGGCGCTGCGCGCAGGTCTAGATCCGGTGCGTCTGTTGGCCGAAATTCGCAGCGAACAGCACGGCCTGGTAACGTTGGCCGACGCCTTCGATCGGGCACGATCCGCCAACCCGCCGCCGGCGACCGAGGTCGTTCCGCTGCGGGCGTTCGTCGCCAACCTCGCGACGGCTTGGCAGAGCGGCGAAGTGCGGCCGACCTCGCAAGCAAAGCCAAAAGCCAAGCGCGGCCGACGCCGGCCCGATCCGCTGGCCGCTGTCACGGACGAGCTTCGGGCTTGGTTCGACGCCGATCCATCACGAACGGCGCGCGAACTCTTGGCACGCCTCAAGACGACACATTGTGGCGAACCGGCCAGCTATCCCGATGCGGTGCTGCGCACGCTGCAGCGCCGGCTGAAGGTCTGGCGGGCGGAGATGGTGCACGCCCTGGTGTTCGGCCGGACCGAACGCCCTGCCGAACACAAGCCTGCCTCGCAATGAGCCATGGCTCGATCACAATGGCGCCCGGAAACCCAGGAACCAATCCGGCTTACACGGAGCGTGGCGGCGCGCGCAGACGCCGTCAAGGTGTGGCCTGCCGAGTTCGGAAAGTGTGGCGACATTGGCGCGACGGCCAACCTTGACGGCGTCTGCGCGCGCCGCCAGAAGGCTGCCATGCCGGAAAGGATCGAAGTGCGCTGCAACGGCAGCGCCACTCTTGACAAGAGGAAAACGAGATGCCGCGCCTAGTGTGCCGACAATCACGGTCTGGGGAACATCTTTCGATGAGGCAATACGTACACCTTGGCGAGCAGACTCAATAGGCAACTCGCCCCGGCGCGCTGGCTCGGGCTGTGACCGCTATCTTCCTGGTCGCGCACCATGGCGCAGCGCAGCAGCCGCATCGTCCAATCGGCACGTTCGGCGTAGCGGCCGAGCCAGAACAGATCGTCGGCGGCGATACTCGAGAGACGACGTATTCCTCTACCG
>JANXWC010000250.1 GCA_025351355.1 Hyphomicrobiaceae bacterium | reverse complement strand
GGCTCGCCCGTTACGCGCTTTTGCGATCGGGACGCCGTTTCGATTGTCCGCCGCACGACCAGTACACGGTAGCGCACACCATCGATGTGGCTATTGCCGATGCTGCCCGCACAGATTGTGAGGTGCGCTCATGAGCACCTTGAAGACTTTCGAAGTCCAGTTGATCACCAAAGGCTTCTTTGTTGGCGAGGTAGAGGCTGCATCGGAACAGGATGCCGTTGAACGCACCTTCGACCTTTGGTGCAACGCGTCTCCACATCCCTTCGAACAGGATGACCATGAACTCATATCGGTCATCGCAAAGGAGGTGCGCTCATGAGCAAAGTCAAAACCTACGAGGTCATTGTCTCGACAACCGCCAAATGGTTCGGCACCGTCGAAGCCAATTCCAGAGCCGCCGCCAAGCGCCTTGGTGAAGATCAATTCAACGAAGGCGAGTTCCGGCAAATCGACGAGGAGATCGTCAAGGTCAAGGTCTGCGAGGTGCGCCCATGAGCACCGACAAGACCTATCACGTCAGTTTCTGGGTACATGACTGCTACCGCATCACGCTGACTGCGGCGTCGGAAGACGAAGCCCTCGAAAAGGCCGAGAACCTCTATGCCGACGAAAACGAAAACGCCTTCGAGCTCGATCTCACGATCGGCGGCACCGACGACTGGCAGGCCGAGGAGGTGCGCTCATGAGCATTACGACTTGTTTGAATTGCACCCAAGACACGCACTGGTCCTGGACAGAGGCTTTCGACAAATTCGGCTTCTGCGATGGCGACGGTCTCGTCATGACGGAACACGTCGCCGAAGCTTTGCGCAAGCGAGGCTACACGGTCACGTCTGAACCGTGGGGCTCGCATAACGTCACCATTACCTCCATCATCAGCAAACGCGGCAAGGAGCTCATCCCGGCCGCAATCCAGCGCGGATACGACGATCCCCTCGACTACCTGCCGAAGCGCATCATCAAGCTGCTCGACGAGGCCTTTCCCGAAGACGGGCAGGTGGAGCCATGATGCATTCCGGTATCATCATCGGTGCAACTCCGCGCAGCCGGGGCAACATCGTATCCACCACCCCGCGTAGCATTCCGCGGCGGCTACCCAACGAGTTCTATCCGACCCCGCCCGAAGCGACGCGCGCGCTGTTGTCCGTGGAACGGTTCGAAGGCTCGATCTGGGAACCGGCGTGCGGGGAGGGTGCCATCGCCAATGTGCTCGTGGATGCCGGTCACAAAGTGGTCGCGACCGACCTCATCGAGTACGGCTTCGGCATCTCCGGCATCGACTTCCTGAAAGAACGGCGTCCACGCGCCAAACACATCGTGACCAATCCGCCCTACGGGTCGGGCTTGGCCGATGCCTTCGCCGAAAAGGCACTCGCCTTCGCCGCCGAGACCGGCGGCTCGGTGGCGATGCTGCTCAACATGGCGTCGCTCTCCCATCGTCGGCGGACAGCGTGGTGGAAAGCGAAGCCACCGGCGCGCCTCTACGCCATCGACGACATCGTCTGCTGGCCCACGCACCGCTACGGGCCTGCGCCCGAGTATTTCACCAAGCACCGCTACATCTGGGCGGTCTGGACCCCGAACCATCAAGGCCCATCGGCCTTCTGGTGGCTGTCAGGCGCGGAGTTCCGCGCCGCGCAGTCCTCTCACAACAACAAGAAAAGGAGAACCTCATGAAGAAACGACACTTTGACCCGTTGACCATGGACGAGGCCATTCACACGGCCATTCATGCCTACCTCGCAGTGCTGATTTTACGGTTGCAGCAAGCGGAGAAACTCGCAGTCGAGGCCGCGGCTGCCCTATCGACAGGGCAGCGCAATCTCGCCATCGGCACCGTCTTGCCACTCGAGAGAATGTTGCCGGAATGCGAAGCTTTGTTTCGTGCCGCGCTCATCCTGCATCGCATGGAGCCGCAGAGCAGAGACGGCGGTGCCGCATGAGCAGCACTACCGCGAAACCTCGCTGCGATTTGCGCAGCGAATACGACATGGCCTGCCCGCGATGCGGTCAAGCCGACACGCTGTCGGTAGAAATCACCTGCACCGCTACCCTGTCGATCAATGGCACCGAGGACAATGGCGACCACTACTGGGATGAAGCGTCGTCCTGCGGTTGCGATGCCTGCGACTATCGCGGAACGGCCGGTGAGTTTCGCATCAACACCGTCAAGGCGGTGCAAGCATGAGGCGCCATCATTCACCCACTCCATGGCACCTGTTCGAAAATTGCGAAGGTCAATCCATCGTCGATGACGACAATGGTCACGTTGCCTACTGTGACTGGAACACGGAGAACGAAGGCGAAGAAGACCCTGCGACTGCCAATGCCGCGTTCATCGTCTCTGCCTGCAATGCCCACGGCAATCTGGTTTCACAGTTGCGGCTCGCCTTGAGGGCACTGACCGCTACGCCACGGTTTCGCGTCGATCACACCGACAGTATTGCTATCGCGTCGGAGATTAGGCGCGTCCTGGCAAAACTGCCCGCTGGCGATGAGGTGCAATCATGAGCACCGCACTCGACACACTTTTAGAAACCATCGCCCGCGAAGTGCTGAACATAACGACCTTGACAACGCGCGGCCGCGACGCCCTCGATTTCCATGATGTTGGCGTGGTGTCGCTGAAGCGTGCGCTGAAGCGCGCCTATGCCGCGGGGTGCGATGCGACAGCCAGACAGTTCTTCGCTTCACTCACGATCAGCAAAGGCGACCGGCCATGAGGGCAGAACCATCACCGACCCGCCCATTCAAACAGCGTGTCCGCTGCGGCAGCTGGGCGACCTTTGAGCGTCGTTTCGAACGGCTGCCGGCGCCCGATCATGATCTGCTCTGGGAGATAGGGCAGGTGTCGCACGGCGCGGACTACCGATACTGGTGGACAGTCCTAGACTGTGAGGGACGTCTCTACCTGTCGCCCGGCTTTCGCTTCGTCAATCGCTTCGCCTTTGTGCGCTGCGCGCGGCCATGGACCGATGATGATCAACGCCAACCCGACTATCGGTACGATTGATGGCCCTGCTGCACGTTCAATTCTTATCCGGGGTACGCCTCGCGCGCCGGCCGTCAAGCCCTTCGCAAGCGCGCACAAGGGTGCTGCGCCAGCGAAGCCGGAGGCCAGGGGGCTTTGACTGCCGTCGCTAGCGAGGCGTGAAAGTTCCACCATGTCATTTATGCGAGGCGCGCTTCGCTAACTCGCACAAATAACATGATGGAGAACCCGCTATGACCACCACGCCAACCAAGACCAACACCGCGCCCACCCACAAACTCTATCGCGTCGTCAAAGGTCGCATGAAAGAAGATAAATCCATTTGGACGGAGGTGGCTGCCTGTTGGCCGCACAAGGACGGCAGCGGCTTCAACGTCAAATTCAAATTCAACGAAGCCCCCGCGGCTGGCGCCGAATACGTCATGCGCCGCGACACGCGCACGTCGGCGTGAGGTGGCGACATGGCAAACATCGCTCCAACACGACGCCAAGACCTTGCATGGCAACGACGTCGCAGATGCTGGCAACTCACCTATGACAACCTCGTCGTAGCGTTCATCGAACACGATGGCTCACGCTGGCTTTGCTACACTGCGGAAGATACCGGATATGATGGCTTCCTCGGCCTGATGCCTTCGCTCGCCGACGCCAAAGGCTACCTCGAACGTCGTGCGGCTGTCGCCGCAGCGGCTGAATTCGAAGCCGCTGTTCGTCCGCTCTGATTGCCATCAAGCCGTGCCAAACGCTGCTCACGCACCGTCGCACGGCTTGCTGCGAATTTCCGTGCTATCACGTTGATACAATGGTGATGGCAGGCGGGAACTTGGAATTCGCGCGGCATTTCAATGCTAAAAGCGGATGCTAATTTGTTGCTATCAACCTGCTACGCAGATGGCTGCTCGTTGATAACCTGAAGACACGTCGATATATGCGTCGTCGATTGCCTCAAGAGGTCTCGCATCTCGCATTCTGATTTCATCTTGGGCGATACCTGAAACAAGCTTGATAGCAACCAATCCCTAGCCGATGCCGCCGTGGCGTGGGGGATGCCGTGTATCGGCATAGTGCTGCTCACCCGCCATGTTTGCGTTCTGACGGACGCCCGCCGCACGAACGGTGCCCTCGTTTTGCTATGCGTCGCCCATTCGTCGTGCCGATGTTTCCGCCAGTACATCCCAGCACTGACATTGACCTCGACGAATGGGCCAGTTTTGCCGGACTTCAGGGCGGCGCGATTTTGAATTACCCGCTATCAACTTGATTGTTTCTGCTTTGGTTTGGTCATCGGCATTTATACTCTGGCCAGCGCGGAAGGGGTAGCAAGATGGGCTTTCGTTACACGAAAACAGACCGGTCATAGACCGGCACCTTGTTGGGGCTACGGACCTGAAGGTCCCGCGCCCCAAGCCCCCGGACGCTGCGCTCTGCTGGAGGAGTGCAATGACCAAATCTAACATCCCGGCGAAAGTCGAGCCTGCCAAGGGCCGGCCGAAAGCAGCACGCGTCAAAGATCACTGGATCGGTTTCCGGGTGACGGCGGAAGAGCATTTCCAACTTATCGACAAGGCACAACGCAGCGGCATGGTTCCCGGCGACTATGCCCGGTCGCGTGCGCTGCGAGGTATCGCACGGTCGAAGAAGTCCGCGCCGGCAACTGTGCCGATTTTCGGCGATGGTACACGCGCCGTGTTTCACGAACTGCGCAAGCAAGGCGTCAACCTCAATCAGATCGCGCATCACTGCAACCGCAACCAGATGCCGCCGCCACTCGAAGTGAGCGAACTGGCCAAGGTCATCATGGCGCTGTGGGAGAAGTTGCTGCGGTCATGATCATCCGCATCCAAGCCAACGGCGGCTCGTTTCTCGGCGCCGGGCTCTACTACCTGCACGACAAATCCGCTGATCAGGGCCAAGAAAAGCATCTGAAGCCGAAGACCGACGAACGCGTCTGGTTCACCGACACGCGCAACTGTCTTGAAATGGACCCCGACCGCGCGCTCGAAGAAATGTGGCGCACCGCCGAGGATCAGGCGTACCTGAAAATGCAAGCCGGCGTGAAGCGGGGCGGTCGCGTGTGCGAAGATCCGACCAAGACGCTGTCGATGTCATGGCACAAGGACGACCGGCCGACTCCGGAACACATGGTCGAAGCGGCGGATGCGTTGATGAAGCACATGGGCTGGGATCAACATCAGGCTGTCTATGTCGGCCACAATGACACCGAGCATCGGCACATCCACATCATCCTCAACCGCGTCGATCCGGACAACGGACGAACACTCGACGATTATCGCGAACAGAAGCGAGCGCAGACCTGGGCACTGCAATACGAGCGCGAGCACGATCAGGTTCGTTGCGAGCAGCGCGAGATCAACGCCACCCGTGGTGCAGAACGGACGGCCGAGCGCCAGCAGGATTCGGTGAGGCCTCCGGAGCACACCGGCGAGTTGACGCCTGAAGCAACTGCGGAACGCGCGCCTATGGAAGCACCGACGCCGTCAGTGCAGCGTGCCGCCAATGATCATCTGCCGCACAACGTCGTGCTGCTGGCCCGCCCACACGAGCACGAATACAACGCTTACGAAAAGGTGCGTGAGACACAGGATGCGGCAGCGCGTGCCGGACAGTTGGTGCAGGAGCGAGCGGAGTTGAAGGACCACCAGCGCGCCGAGCGAGAGGCCTTCTTCAACGACGGTGCCAAGTTGTTCAAAGCCACGCGTTATGCCGCCTATGACGAGGTGCGTCAGGAGTACAAAGCGGAATGGCGGGAATTCTACAAGGACAGCGCGACAGCCCAGAAATCCGCCGAGGCGTCGTCGGAGACGGCCATCGGCCGCGCGATGCATTTTGCGCGGACGGGCCAATGGGACACCGCGCGCGAGGCCTTCAACGACCGCGACAGTGTGCGAGAGTCCGTCGGCAAGGATCTGAGCGCACGCAAGGCCGACCTCAAGGCGCGGCAGACCGAAGATCTGCGCGAGCGCCAGCGTGATGCCTGCGATGCCCTGCGTGACGTTCGCGATGTGCAATATCAGGAGCTCTTGCAGCGCCAACGTGACGAGCGCGCTGCGTTGATGGCTGGTCAGACGCTCGACTCCCTTGGCATCGGTATTGGCCGCGACGCCGAGAGCGCGCCAAAACCGTCAATTGAGCGCCCCGCCAACGAGAACCTGATTGTCGAGGCTGGGCCTGTTCTGCAGCCAAAGAGCGAGCAGGGGACTGAAACTGTCCGGGCTGAAGCCAAGCCTCTGGAGCAACAAGCCGGCAAGACGGCTGAGCCGCTGTTCCGACCGATCGAGCAAGTGCTGGTTTCCGAAGCCGGCGGCGCCATCGACGTGCAACAGATCGGGACGCCCGAGCATGCAACCCTTGCGCCGATCCGTGGTGTCAGCGATCTCCTCGCCGGCGGCATTGGCGGCGCCGCGAGCTATCTCGCCGATCAACTCGGCGAACTTTTCGCGCCTACACCGCTAGAGGTGCGCGAAGCACAAGCCAAAGCGATCGCAAACCACGCCGCCGAGCACGAAGCGAAGCAATCGGCGCCGGAAGACAAGGCCGCCGCCTATGCGCGCATCATCGACAGCGCCGTGCGTCTCGCCGAAGCCGAACGCGCCCAGCAAGGCGACGCCTATTGGAAAGAGCGCGACCGCGACAAGGGGTGGGAGCGGGACCAGTAACGGACCCCCTGGGCAGGCCAAGCCAGGGTGTCCTCGAAAACCGGACGGCCGCCGAAATCAAAGACGAGCTTCGAGACCTCCGGGTGCATCGCCGCCGCGCCGTCGCCAGTTTGCACGATGCGGAATTCCGCGTTCTCGCCGCCAGCCAGCGCACCGCCCGGCGCGCAGCCATGCAGGCAATCAATGCCAGTCTGTCGGCCCGTCATGCCAGCGCCATCGCGACTGTCGTAGCGAAATTTGCCCATCGACGCTCCACGTTGGCTGGACTGGACGAAGCTGAGCGGGTTGCAGTACTCCGGCAATTGTCTTCTGACGAAGCGCACGAATTGGCACGCCTCGCGCTAGAGCATGCGGCGGAGAAGCGGGCGATGCGCAAGAGCGCATTCGTGTCGATGGATTCCTCCCAGCGGGCGGCCCGCCGCCACCTGCGCCGTCATAACCGGCATCAGCGCATGGTGATCGCGGTGCAGCTCGAAGTTCGCGGTGAGCATCGCGAAAATGTCGCGCAACAGGTGCGACGAACGTACAGTGCCAAGCCGACTATACCGTCCAGCATTGATGGCGCTCGCCATTGAATTTTAGCGCTACACGTGCGGCCATCGTAGGCCATGGCCAAGGCGACTGTGCCACATGCAGGATGGCGTAGAGGTTGGCACTTTTGGAGGGGTTCCGGAAGGGTTGGAAAATGCCCGTAGACAGATGTATGATTGACCGATGGCGAAAACAGCAGAAAAAATCATTGCGCGCCTCGACAGTTGGGCAAAGCAGAATTTGCCGAATATGCGCAATAGCACCACCTCGGTGCCTGAGGTGAGGGGTAGATATTACAATATTGTATTGGGTTAATAACTAATGAAGTTCTATTATTAATAATAAATATACTAGTATATAATACAGTTCAGCAATGACCGACAATCGATTTCTGGGCTACATTTTATACCATACTTCGGCTGGCTTAACTTTCCATGGTAATGGCGTTGCCTTAACGACAGAATCGAATGGGATGCATCAAAAATTGATTGGTGGGTTTGAGCATGGCCGGGGAGATCTTCTAGAGGAGCATGGCCGCAAGTATTATAAGTTGGAAACAGAGATAGATGGTCGCAAAGCTCATGTGCTTTATACGGCTCAACATCATTCTGACAAGGCAAACAGGGACGGGTATCTGGGAGCAGGGGTTGTGGTCTACGCTAGTGATATGGCGAGGGATCCTGACTTGCATGATAAGTCATTGAGAAAAGCTGCCGCACTTGCGGATGAATTTAAAAAGAATGCCGCTATGGGCGATGGAAGCCATCATAAGAATGTACCTTTGGCAGAGGAAATCCTTAGAAACAATCCGAGACCAGATTCAAAGCACAGTTTGCCAGAATTACATTTAACTCAAACAGTTCCAATCAAGGCTCCGGAACCGCCTCGGAGTTATGTTTTCAATAAAGAGGGCCACCCGTTTATCGGCGCAGCATTGTTTGGTGGCGCTGACAAGGATGGAAAGTCGCTGTTTCACGGCACGGGTGCGCTGCAAGGTCAGCAAAACAAGTTATTCGACGCCGCGCCAAAAGGTTTTGATCTCCGAGACGGCCCTTTTTTTATGTCGATCGGGGAAGCCCAGCATAATGGTCAAGCAACAAAAATAGCGATCTTTACACTTGTGAATGGGATGAAGGATGGTGTTCCTGTGGGTGTTAGTCTGGCAATCCCATCAGAGCACGTCCAGGGGCCGAATGGCCCCAAGCTCACGCGTGACGTCATACCCAATACGCTGGAGAAGATGATCAATATAGCGAAAACTGGTGTGGACCAGAGTGGAAAACCGCACGGCTCTACCGATATTTTCAAACAGACATTCTGGTCGCAGCAACATCACTTTGGTCACAGCATAGCAAGCGAGGTCCAAATATCCCACGGTGGTAAGCTCACTTCAATGGACCATTTTCAAGGCATAAAAGACCCGCGACCTCCCCAGCCATCCGGGCCTGGTGGTGCGCCGCCTGCGCGACCCACTCCCGATGGCGGCGGCCACCCCCCAGCATCGGGTTCTACTCAAGGCGGCGCGTTAAAAGGTACTGATGGTCCGAGAGGGCAGGCCGTCACACAGCCTGATGCCCCAAAGCAACCCGCGCAGTCACGTGCTGGGCGAGCGGCACTGTTGGCGGGGCTGGCGACGACGTCTGTAGGGGTCTTCGCCGGCAGCGATAAAGTTCATGCAGCTGCAGGTCCAAGTCAGGAAGCCAAAAAATACCTGTCGTATGCGAACGATCTCTCACAGATCGCGGGCATCCTCTTGAAAAGCCCACTGGCAGGATTGCGACATTTCGACGATGATACGGCTCTGGGTGCCAGTGCCAACAACATCGTCAAGACCGGCATTCTACTAGCGCGGAATGTTACCGAAGATCTATCGGGAAGGGTCAAAGATGTTCGCGAGGGCGTCACAGTGAGAGCCTGGACGCCGCTCCCTGAGGGCACCCGCAAAGCGGTCGCCGACCTTTCACTCCTTAGCCCTGCTGGTCTTGTAAGTGCGGCGGTTAGGACCATGATGGTAGGTGGCGGACCCGATCCAAAGCCGGACCTAGCAACTCCTGAAACACAGCGCCCTGATGCCGATCCGGCAGCACCACTGCCGAAGGTGCCTCGTAGTATTCCCCCGTCACGTTCAATGTAAGCAGTTTGCGCCGCGCAATGAAGGTTATCCGCAAGCTCCTTTCGGTCGTTGGACTACGCATGGCCTGGAAACCGCGCATGCGGCAGTCGAACATCTCGCGGCGTTACACGACGTGCATCGAAGAGATTCTGAAGGTTCGGGCGTGAAGGAAATTCGCCTGCCGCAACAACGGGAAACTTCAGGCTTTATTTTTGCGGAAATACGTGTAACATATTGTTATAATTAGATAATTTAACATAATGTATGTTATGCGACTTAGTCGTCTGCGTCGTCTCAGCCATCCGACTCGACTTGGTCGTCTAAGTCGTCATTGTCGTCATTGTCGTCATTGTCGTCATTGTCGTCATTGTCGTCATTGTCGTCATGGTCGACTACCTGTCGCCATCAGCCGCCGGCATCATGTTTGGCCAATTGGTTGGCCAGTTTCGTTGCCATGCCCCTTCTTGATTTTGCAGGCGAACTCGCTGTTTCCTGAGTCAATTTCAGAACCTGTTGGCCAGTTGATTGGCCAGTTCGGACGCGTCTGGGCAGGCACTCTGGGTGCCAAGCAGGATCATGCGCCTCTCCCAGCTAACCGCCGCAGGCGTTCACGCCGTCATGCGCACCTAACACGTACCGGTCACTATTTTCACGCCCCCAGACCGCTGCGCATCTGGACCGTGATTCGGCTCTATCGCGAGAACATCGCCGCCGATGCGGAGTGACTGACACCATTGATCACGGTGCCGCCGTCCTTTGGATGCACACCAAAAGCAGATACGATTGTCTGCGTCCTCGGCGATGATTCGGCCTCGCCATTGATCGAGGTGCCGACGTTTGTCACGATGCGCCAGGGGCACCGCATGACGAAGGACCAACTGATCGCACTGTTGAACGATCTCCGCGCAGCGGAGAGCGAATACGAGTGGCTGGAATTCAAGGAAGCCAAAACCAGCTTTGATCTCGAGAAGCTCGGACAGTACGTCTCTGCGCTGTCCAATGAAGCAAACCTCGCCGGCCGGCCCGTCGCCTGGCTCTTATTCGGTGTTCACGACACCAAGACCGAGACCAACTCGAAGCGCCGGATTGTCGTCGGCACGACGTTCAAGGTCGGTGTGACGGCATTGAACGAGGTCAAGCGTGGTGTCGCCGATCACACCACCCAGCGGCTCAGCTTCAAGGACATCCACGAATTGAAGGTGGACGGCAAGCGCGTCCTCATGTTCGAGATTCCGGCAGCACCGCCCGGCGTGCCGACGGCATGGAAGGGTCACTTCTATGGGCGCGAGGGCAGCAGCATCGCAGCTCTCAGCCTCGCCGAATTGGATCTCATCCGCAGGCAGTCAGACGATTGGTCCGCCGAGCTCTGCGACGGCGCGTCGATCGATGATCTCGACCCCGCGGCCATCAAGGAGGCGCGACAGAATTTCAAGATAAAGAATCCCAAACTCGCCAAAGAAGTCGACGGCTGGAGCACCGAGACGTTCCTTGCCAAGGCCAAAGTCCTGCGCGCCAAGAAAATCACCCGAACCGCCATCTTGCTGCTCGGCAAGCCCGAAGCCAGCCACTTCCTCTCGCCCGCCGACCCGCGCATCACCTGGGTGTTGAAGAATGCCGACGGGACCAACCGCGACTATCAGCATTACGGCCCGCCGCTCCTGCTCGCCACCAACGAGATCGCAGCCCGCATCCGCAACACCAACTACCAGTTCATGCGCGACTCTACGCTGTTCCCAGCCCAAGTCCTGCAATTCGATCCCTGGGTGCTGCGCGAGCTTCTGCACAACTGCATCGCTCACCAGGACTATCGACTGAACGGCCGCATCAACGTCGTCGAGAACGAAGACGCCCTGACCTTCACCAACCTCGGATCGTTCATGCCCGGTTCGGTCGAAACGCTCATCGCCGCCAACGTCCCGCCCGACCGCTATCGCAATCGATGCCTTGCAGAAGCGATGGTGGCCTTCAATATGGCCTAGACCCAACAGTCGTGTCACCAGGGGCCATTTGGGGACTCTTCAGAAAACGGATTATAAAGCACGTCAAGCACTTCGAAACCGGCCTAAATGGGCCACTGTAGAAAACGGCCAAAATCGTACGCCAAACGAGCCTCAGTATATTATTCCCAAGGTATTTGGTATTTTAGACAGACTCTATCACTACCGCCATCGATGTGCGTATCGTGGGCGTCGCATCTACGACTTTCTACTAAATATTATCGAAAATTAACAGAGTTGCAATGCCTTGCCACTACAATAGTGCATTACATCATATCGACGAGAACACAATAAAATGACTTACACGTTTAATGACAACCAAAAACGAACATTTGCCTGCATAGCGGATAAATTCAAAAAGAAATTCTATGGCAAATATAGCTTATTGCTTGATAGTGCTAAACCATATGACATTGGCAAAACAGGCGATGTCGACGTCGGAGTGTCTGCAAATAGATCCGCAAATAACACAGACTTCGAGGAAATGATCGGGAATGGACGTATCGCGCTCGATGCAAAAGGAAACCTAGCAGGCACGGCCGGCGCGGGGCCTGATGGGTTAACAATTCATCAGGATATTCATGGAGCAGCATACGCCTGCACGCCTTCGTATCAAGAATACTTGAAGCAGATTGAGGAAGATCGCCGCAACGGCAAGTTGCGCGGGCAAAAACCCCTTATGCCTTCAAGTTAAGAATAATCCGTTTTCCGTGGCCACCCCAGACTCAACAGTTGCTTCACCAGCCGCCATTTTGAGCTGGTCACGTCAGAACTCCTACCAGATTGACAATCAAAGCCTTCGCGATGCAACGTTGCAGAAATCATAATTAAATAGCCATTGACAGAAACGCAGTATTTACGCCATTTTTGAATGGATAATATGTGCGGTGCAAATGTGTTGATTGGATATGCGCGGGTTTCCACCCAAAACCAGAACCTCGACCGGCAACTCGGTGCACTTCGCGCAGCGCGGTGCAAAATCATCTTTGCGGAAAAAGCAACCGGCAAAACCGTAAAGGGACGGCCGGAACTTGAGAAAGCAGTCGATGCACTCGGCACTGGCGATGTGCTCGTACTAGCCGAATGGGATCGGGCCACGCGGTCAATGATCGATGGCATCAGCATCATGCAGCGTGTTGCTGCACGAGGTGCGGTCATCAGGGTGCTCGACAAACCTCACCTAGATCTTACCAGCAAAATCGGGCAAGGCATCCTCGCCTTTCTCTCGGCGCTTGCGGATGACGAGCGGGAACGGATTGTCAAGCGATCTGCGGATGGTCGTAGAGCGGCCAAGGCCAAAGGCGTGGTGATGGGTCGCCCGCTAACATTGACAGAACATCAGGCGAAGGAAGCCATCCGTCGTCTGGCAAAAGGAGAAAGCTGCCGCTCAATCGCGAAGAGCTTCGACTGCCATCACAGCACGATATCGCGGTGTCAAAAATGATGCGGCATCCGGCCGCCCTGCGTGAACGTGAGGCGACACCAGATGCTCGGTCACTGACGCAAGCAGATCATAGGATCATCGCGGCCAAGAGTCTGGCAAACCGATTATCGTTTGCCGTGCTGCTGGTTTTTTTTCGGGTAAACGGCAGATTTCCTCGTAATGAGGGAGAACTTGATGCTGATATGATTGCGGACATCGCTCATCAAATCCAGAGCAACGAAACGCCTGCAGATGTTCTGGCCGTCCCCGAACGCACCATAAAACGCCATCGCGCAGAAATCCGCTCACTGCTGGGATTTAGGGAGGCCACTGTTACTGACGGCGACGAACTGGGTGAATGGCTGTTGGCCCATGCCGTAGCGAACAATCACGAAGTTGAGCCACTCGCTGCGAGCGTCGTGGAGCAATGTCGGTTGCGCAAGATCGAACCGCCATCGGTTGATCGTATCGACCGCATCGTCCGCGCTGCGATATTCGCATATGACGAACGTTTCTGCGAAGAGCTTCATGGTCGGTTGTCAGCGGATACTCGCGTCCGCCTCGATGCATTGCTCAGGCCTACTGTTGCGGATTTGGCGGTTGCCGAAACAGTTGAAACGGACGGCTCCGTTCCTGCTGTGTTGATGCATCTGCGTTCCGATCCTGGCGGGCCGAGTGTCAACAGCTTGCAAACCGAGTTGGCCAAACTGGGTGTGGTTCGCGCCCTCGGATTACCTTCCGATCTTTTTGACCATGCACGACCGCATGAAGTCGAACGCTATCGCCAACGGGCTGCAGTTGAGGCACCATACGAATTGCGCCGACATTCTGAGCCTTTCCGTATGACGGCGCTTTGCGCATTCGCGCACTTGCGTGGTCGGTCGCTCACCGACGGCTTGGTTGACCTGCTGATCGAGACCATCCATCGCATTGCAGCCCATGCCGAGCGCAAGGTGGAGCGGGAGTTGCTCGACAATCTGAAACGTGTCACCGGCAAGCAGAACATCCTGTTCGAGCTGGCCGACGCATCTCTGGCACACCCGGACGGTGTTGTGCGCGAAGTTGTTTTCCCAGTCGCCGGCGAGCAAACATTGCGCGACCTAGTCAAGGAATGGAAAGCGACTGGCCCGACATATCGGACGACGCTGCGCACTGTCATCCGCAATTCCTACAGCGGTCACTACCGCCGCATGGTGCCAAAAGTTCTACAAGCCTTGGAGTTTTGCTCGAACAACGATGGGCATCGCCCAGTAATCCGCGCGCTCGAACTGCTCCAGCGCTACGCAGACAGCAAGCTGCGGGTCTTCCCGGCTGATGCAGACGTGCCGCTCGATGGTGTGGTCAACGGCCTGTGGCGCGACGCCGTGATTGAGAGCGATGCTAAAGGTTGCCAGCGCGTCAACCGCATCACCTATGAGATTTGCTTGCTACAGACCCTGCGCGAGAAACTTCGCTGCAAAGAAATTTGGGTTGTGGGTGCCAACCGTTACCGGAATCCCGACGAGGATCTTCCCGCTAACTTCGAAGCCGAACGTGTACCTTACTATGCCGCACTGAATCTGCCGATCCAAGTTGATCAGTTCATTGAAGCAATCAAGGCGGAGATGCGCACGGGACTTGCGATCCTTGATGCAGGAATGCCGCGCAATGTCGACGTTCGGTTTAGCGAAAGAAAAGGCAAAAGCTGGATCACATTGACGCCGCTTCATGCGCAGGCAGACCCGGACAATATAATTAGGATCAAGGCCGAGTTGCAGACGAAGTGGTCGATGACCGGTCTGCTCGACATGGTCAAGGAAAGCGATCTGCGTCTTGGCATCACGGATACATTCAAGAGCCCGACTGCTTATGAAACGCTCGATCGATCTGTGCTGCGCCCCCGCCTTCTGCTCTGCCTGCACGGCCTTGGCACCAACGCAGGTTTACAGCGGATGGCCAGTCTGGGATCGGGGATGACAACCAAAGACCTGACCTATGTTCGGCACCGCTATATCAATGTACCCGCGCTGCGCGAGGCAATCGCCGTCGTGGTCAACGGCACGCTGGCGGCGCGCAATCCTACACTCTGGGGCAATGGCACGAATTCTTGTGCGTCAGATTCCAAGCACTTCGGAGCCTGGGATCAAAATCTGACCACACAGTGGCACGTTCGCTACGGCGGTCGTGGCGTCATGATCTACTGGCACGTTGAGAAGAAATCACTGTGTATCCATTCGCAGTTGAAATCGCCCTCATCCTCCGAAGTGGCTTCGATGATCGAAGGCGTGTTGCATCATTGCACCGAGATGGAAGTCGACCGGCAATATGTTGACAGCCACGGCCAGAGCGCGGTCGGCTTCGCATTCTGCCGACTGCTGGGATTCCAGCTGCTGCCAAGGCTCAAAGCGATCGCAAGTCAGAAGCTATACCGTCCGGATACCGGCCAGCCAGAGGTCTATCCGAACCTACAGCCTGTGCTGACAAAACCAATCGATTGGGAGCTGATCCGCCAGCAGTATGACCAGATGGTGAAATACGCAACTGCGCTTCGCCTTGGTACAGCCGAGACCGAGGCTATCCTGCGCAGGTTCACCCGCAATAATGTCCAGCACCCGACCTACAAGGCGCTGTCTGAACTTGGCCGTGCCGTCAAAACGGCTTTCCTCGCTCGTTACTTGCACAGCTTGGCGCTGCGCCGTGAAATCCACGAGGGCCTCAACACCATCGAGCGATGGAACGGCGCCAATGATTTTGTCTATTTTGCGCGGCGAGGAGAGATGACCAGCAATCAACGCGATGACCACGAAATCAGCATGCTATCGCTGCATCTCGTGCAGAACTGTATGGTCTACGTGAACACGCTGATGCTGCAAGAGGTTCTGGCACAACCTCATTGGCAGAACCGATTGACGGCAAACGACCTGAGAGCGCTAACACCGCTGATCTGGGAACACGTCAATCCATACGGTCGCTTCGAACTCGATATGACCACCCGTTTGCCGCTTAGGTAAACCAAATGGCCCCTGGTGACACGACTGTTGGGCCTAGCCCAATATGATAGACACGCTCGGCAGCGGTATACCAAAGGCCTTTTCCATTCAGCGCAAGCGCGGCTTCCCGATGCCCGACTTCGATCTCACCGACAGCCAGAAGGTGGTCGTCACGCTGTACGGCCGCGTGCTCGACGAAAACTACACGCGCACACTGTTTGCCAAATCCGACCTGCCATTGGCCGACGTCATCGCCCTCGACAAGGTGCAGAAAAAGCATGCGCTGACGAACGCTGAGATCGCCGATCTGCGACGCAAAAAGCTGATCGAGGGACGCAAGCCCAACATCTATGTCGCCGCCGCTGTCGCGGCTGCCGCCGGACAGGAAGCGACCTACGTTTTGACCGCCGGCTTCGAGGACAGCTACTACAAGGATCTTATCGTCAAGATGCTGCGAGAGTTCAAGCAGGCGCGTTCGCAGAAGATCTACGAATTGATCCGGCCCAAGTTGCCCGATGCGCTGACCGAGGCCCAGAAGAGCAACAAGATGCGGAACCTCCTCCAGCAACTCGACCGCGACGGCATCATCGAAAATGTCGGCAAACACGGCCCCGGTGCCGTCTGGGCCCTGAAATCGTAGAGTACTTCGAGCGTACTTTTAGCGTACTTTGGGCTAGCTCCCTCACGGCACACCAGACAAGCTATTGAATATAAGCCGTTATTTTAGGAGGCGGAGTTGTCTTGACCTCATCGGATGTTACGACGCTCAGCGTACTTTGCGGCGCGACCGACGCGTACGAAGCTTCAGAACGCCGAGCAGCGACGCTTCGGATAACCGCACCTGCTAGTCGCTGGACAATGCGTCATCGTCATTCGCCACCTCCTCCCGCGCGTCCATCTCCAAAGCGCATAGGTCGTCTTGCCGCGCCAAGCGCCGCCGGTAAGTCTCATCGTCCTCGTCGTTGCGTGGGGCGAACGTCCACAATATGTGCGCCACATCACGCACCTTTTGCCGCCGCGCCTGCTCAGCACGCCACCGACGCTGATGCCATTCATCGATCGACATGATCGAGCCATCCTTTCATGCCGAACGACGATAGATCAACTTCATGACTGCGCGAAGGCTACCAAGTCCGGTCTGTGCGGCCGTTTTGGTCATGTGAGATGGCGACTCCGAGAGCCATTGCATTGACCGCACATGGCCATCGGCGACAATCGGCATTTCCCCTCGCCCCGGATTGCCGTGAGTGCTTCTGATGTCAAACCTGCCCCATCGCCTTACGCCGCCCTCAACGGGGCGCGGCGCGATGCGGCTGCGGAGGCTCTACCTGCCGATGCCGAGGCCGCGCGGCTTGGCGCTGAAACCGAGCGCTTGGCCGCACTGAAGCGGGCCTTGTGGGACACCTTTCAGGCGGCGCCGCAGAGTCCCGTCAGGGC
>JANXWC010000243.1 GCA_025351355.1 Hyphomicrobiaceae bacterium | reverse complement strand
TGGCCGTCCTTGGTGACGACCAGCGGGTTGATCTCCAACATGCTCATGTCTTTTTCGACGACCATCTTGTAGAGGTTGCCGATCAGCTCGACGCATTGGTTGACCTGCGCGCCGGTGAGCCCGAGAGCGAACGCGATCTTGCGGCCGTACATGGGAAAATACCCCGCTGCCGGATCGATCGACATGGTCATGATCTTGTCGGGCGTATCGTGTGCCACCTTCTCGATATCCATGCCGCCTTCGGTCGAGACGATGAAGGCGACGCGGCTGGTCTCGCGGTCGATCACCGCCGAGAGATAAAGTTCGCGCGCGATCTGCGAACCATCCTCGACATAGAGACGCTGCACGCGTCTACCCTCGGGCCCGGTCTGCACCGTGACCAGCGTATTGCCCAGCATTTCGCTGGCGAATTTCTTGACTTCGTCGATCGATTTGGCGAGGCGCACGCCGCCGCCCGTACCCGCTGCCGCTTCCTTGAACTTGCCCTTGCCGCGCCCGCCGGCATGGATCTGCGACTTGACCACCCAGACCGGACCCGGCAGCGCAGCGGCCGCTTTCACAGCTTCATCCACGCTGAACGCCGCGCCGCCCTTGGGGGTCGGCACGCCATAGGCGCGATAAAGTTCTTTGGCCTGATATTCGTGGATGTTCATGGCGTGTTCCCGGATAGCTAGACATTATCGAGTGATGCGCGAACGGATAGCCGGAACTCGCCACGGGCACAACCCGCGCGTACGCAACAAGGCGCCTTGACCTCAACGGCCAATTTCGCCGGCCCACCCACATGATACCTGCCTCAATTTTTCGTTTGCAATTGCGGAACGGTTTCGTAAGCTTCGCTATTGCAGTTTTCTCCACCGATACTTTTCATGGAGAATTTATTTTATGAACAGTGAACTTTTCGATATGCTCGGTTGGGCGATGCGGGATCGGGAGCTTTTCATCGCTGTTGCCGGTATTGGCGTGTTGGTGCTCGTCTGGGCCACCGTCCGACCTTCGATGATCAAAGATGAAAATGGTCGGCGGCTACCCTTTAAGCCGATACCGCGCATTCTTTTCGCTTTTATCTGCTTCAGCGTTTATCTGATGCTGTTTGCGATGTTCTATGCGTTTCCCACTTACGCATCTCAGTTCGCCCAACAGACCATGCTGGGTGGACTGTTCAAGCTGCCGCCGGACACGCTCGCGCCGCAACTGTCGGCAAATGCGGCGGCGGCAACCCTATCGGAACTGTCGGCGCTGCGGTCGCGCGCCCCCTATTTTGCCGTGCTGCTTCAGGGCCTCATGTTGCAGCTCCGTTTCTTCAGCGATATTGAGAGCGCCCTGGCGATCTGGCTGCACAATCTCCGCCACCTGCGTACCGATATGCACGAACTTGCCGGTTATCTCGCGAGCAAACCCTTCGACCCCAGCAACGATGAGCGGCGGCTGAACCGCGTCTACGTGAGAAAATTTGGCCTTGATGTCGCCGATGATACGCTCGACAATGTTGGTCTCATCGCCTTCGAGAAATGGGAGAAGGCGTCGACCCTGTTGCGCATGCTGAAGCAATGGATGCCGAAGAGCGTCGCGCTGTTCTCGGATGATGAGCGCAAGCACCTCCAGGCGCTCGTCGAAGCCCACGATCGAAAGACCGAACTTGCAATCACTATCATCAAGTTGATCTCCGACCAGGGCGGCCATGCCTTCCGCATCATGAACGACATGCCCGCGCTGCCGACTAGCTCGGACCGGGCCGCGCCATCCCGTCGACAGTTGTTGGCTGAGATCGAAGGCATGGTGGCGTCCGCTGCCCCCGAGATATCGCAGAAAACGCTGAGTTTGACCGGACCGCAATTGAGAAAGCGTCTGCTACAGATCCAGCATTTTTTCGATTTGGAATATACCGATCTGCTCGACCAAGTGAGCGTGCTGACCGCGCGGTGCGTAGTGCTGTCGCATTACAAGGTTGCCGACACGCGCCTTGAACGCCTTCGCGATTCCGGCTTCGCTTTCCTCGGCGTCATGCCCCGTGTGAGCGTAGACGTCATGCTCGGCTTTTTCTTCCTGGTGGCGGTGCCTGGGTTTTTGGTGATGTTTCTCGCGAACCGCGGGCAGACAACGGCGGAGGTTCTAGCGCGTTTCAGTACGCTGATGGCGATCGCTGCTTTAATCGGCGTCAGCGTCGGGTCTCGCAAAAGGTACGCGCGAGCTGAAGACCTGCCGTGGGCTCGCTACCTGTCGGCAGGCCTCTTATCGGCAGTGATTTATGTTTGCGTCAATCTGGCGACCCAAATCCTCAAAAAGGCATTGCACGCAGATCCCGTTGCGAACGGCGACGCGCTGCCATGGCCGCTACTGGTTACTTGGTCGGTGTTGCCGTTTGCGGTGACTGTGTCCATTGCCGTGCTGGCGCGACGCACGGGCTGGCCTTGTCCGGCATTTTTATCGCGTGCAGCACCTTACTGGGAGCGCCTGCTGGACGGCTTGAGCGTCAGCGCCGTCGTGCTTTTAGCTTACTTCTGTGCCATGACAGTCCACACCGAAGCTCACTGGAAATTATCCCCCGCGATTCAGGAAAAAATGGCCGGTCAGAACTTTTTTCCGTTCCCCATTCTCTGGCAGTTGCAGGCATTTGGATTGCTGATCGGCGCTTTCGTCGTGCGCGATGCGCGCCGCGTTGCTCATCGGTCTCTCCTTCGTCGCGAGGATGTGGCCGTCTCACGAGACATCGCACTTTCGACTCAGACAACGCTCCCACTACTCAAGTTGTCAGTCTGACAAAGGGACCGAGTTGAAAACAAAAAGGCCGCAAACAAGCGGCCTTTTATGAATCCGATGGAGTGTCTCTCACTTCGTCCATTTAGCCGACGCGTTCGACACGGTCGACTTGATGTCCGACACGTTGGGGATGGCGTTGCGCGCCTCTTCCAACTTCGGCACCGCCTTGTTTTGCCACAACTGCGTCAACGTCGTCACAATTTCCGGCCAATCAGATACTTTATCTCGCACCGTTTCATAGGCCCGCGGCACCGAACGGTTTATTACCGTTTCCATCCGATCAATCGCGCGCTCAAGATCGCGGCTGCGATAGTCCGTGCCAGCAAGCCGTTGCAGGCGATCGAGGCGGCGCGGCGGCCGTGAGCCGGCTTTGAGAGAATAACCCAAAACCAGGCCGACGCTTAAGAGTGTGCCGACAGCCAGCAATGGGTTGTGGCGGACGACGTGCTCAGCTTGGCCAAGTACGCTCTTCGCTTTCTCACGCGCCGGTTGAGTATCGGTCATGACTTATCGCCCTATCAAAGAACCAATCAGTTGCAGGTGCTGCGACTGCCATCAGCGTGCCAGCAGCATACCGACAACCAAACCAATCCCGGCGGCGATCAGCGCCGACTGCGTCGGATTCTTGCGAATCTGCGACTCCAGATCACCAATTGTCGACATTGCCGCATCCTGGGCGACATCTACGGCGTGCGCTGCTTGTTGCTTCGCTGTATCAACTGCTTGCGACGCCTGCTTTTTTGCAGAGTCTACAGCCTTGCCGGCCGCTTCGCGGAAATCATTTGACGTCTGGTTTTGCATGCGGTCATCCATGAGTAGTCTCCTTTGAATTGACGAACAACAGGAGTTCGTTTTGATAACGCTTGCTCCTGCCAAGCGTTCCCGAATTACAAGCGTTCCCGAATAAAACGCCGCCTAGGGCGCTCCAACCTTAAAACTTACCAAAGGTTCTTCCCGTCGATCACGATGACAGCCGCAGTTGCCGCATCGAAGTCATCGAACAAATGCGCGTTGACGCCAATGCGGCGAGTTACGCCGTCCCACGTGCCATCTGTTTGAAAATCAGGCGAATCGCTGAATGTTCCGCAACCGCATCGCGAACAGAAATTATGCGCCACGTTATTCGTCCGCCAACGATACGTAACAGAGTGCACCGCTGGCGACGCAAGACGAAACTGTGCCGGTTGGTAATACGCCCAAAGCGCGCCGCGTTTGGCGCAGAACGAGCAAGTACACCGCGTTAATTCTTGCGGGATGTCTGCGTCAATCGCGAATGCCGTATCGCCACAATGGCACGCCCCGGAAACCGCCATGACGCACCCTCGCCTTGCAATACTAAACCCCAACGCCACAGCCACCAATCAGTTCCCGTCCGCCCGGTCAGTACACCAGATAGTCGCGCCGCATCGAACGAAACTCGGCCACCTCGCGCTGCCAGGAACTGACGATGGCATCACCCGTCGCGCCCTCGTCAAGCAGCCGGTGCAATCGCCGCGTGCCCGCGATGGCGTGAAACATGTTCAAGCGAGCCGGCAGTAGTGGCTCGCCGCGAAACAAGGCCTGCCGCTGCAGCAGCGCGAGTGCGTGCACGCCCACCTCCATCGGCAGGTAACCGCTGACACTCGTCACGCGCAGGCTCACGGCGTTGATCTTCTCGCCGGCAAAACGCGGGTTCAGCGCTATCCCTGGCAGCGGTTGCGGCGTGTACCTCGTCGGCTCGAAGAGCACTCCAGGCAATCGCGCCTGCGCAAGCCCCGACGCCAGCTTCGGCGCATCCAGCCATGGCGCGCCAAATTGCGAAAACGGCAATCCGGTGCCACGCCCCTCGTTCATCGCCGTCTCGCCGACGATGCCAATTCCGGGGTAACTCAGCGCTGCCGCGAACGACGGAATATTCGGGCTCGTAGCGACCCAGGGCAGACCCGTTTCCGGCCAGCGCATGGCGCGCTGCCAGCCCGCGCACCGCACCACACGCAGATCCAGCGCGTCGAGATCAGCGAGCCAGCGCCGGCCCTTGATCATGCCGGCCAACTCACCGACTGTCATGCCGTGCACGATGGGGATCGGATACATGCCGACAAATGACTTCAGAGGCCGCTCGAGCGCGAAGCCCGATACGTAGTCGCCGCCTAGCGGGTTCGGCCGGTCGAGGACGATGAACGGAATGCGCCGCCGGGCGGCAGCCTGCATCGCCAACCCCATGGTCGAGATGTAGGTATAGAAGCGAGCGCCAATATCCTGAATGTCAAACACCAGTGCATCGACATCACGCAGCATGGCGGCGGTCGGCGCGCGATTAGCCCCATAGAGACTGTATACCGGCACACCCGTCCGATCGCGGCCGTCCGCGACCGACGCCCCGGCTTCGGTGCTGCCGCGCAGTCCATGCTCCGGCGCCAGCAGTGCCGTCAGCCGGACTTGCGGCGCAGCATGGAGCAGATCTGCGAGATGAGCGTCGCCAACGCGGCCCGTCTGGTTGGTGATCAACCCGACGTGCAAACCTTGTAGCGCCGCAAACCCGTCCGCCACCAGCGCCTGAGCCCCCGTCGTCACCACTTGAGCCGATCGCGCCTGAGCCATCCGCGGATTTCCCATCGCCGCGAGACCCGTCGTTGCAATCACCGCCGTCAACCCACGCCAGATGGCGCGGCGGTCGGGTCGGATCGAGCCCTGCTCCCTGTCGTCCATTACGCTGTGCCCCTGTCGCGCACTTTCAATCAGCGCAACTTAAGCACACGGCCCCGTGGCGGAATTCAGTCCGGGTCGCGGCATCTCATGCCGCCGCCTGCCGCCGGTGCTTGCGGGAATATTGCAATAGCGCATCATCGGCACACGGCATGATCGGCGTGAAATCCTGGTGCGCGATCCATTCCGGATGCGTGGGCTTGCGGATGTAATTGGAAACGGCGTTGAGGGTAAGATAAACGATTTTGCGGCTATAGGGCGTGATGTTGCCCGCCGAGCCGTGCACGAGATTGCCGTGGAACATCAGCACGCCGCCGGGCTTGCCGACCGGCACCACAATGCCGCCCTCGGCGCATAATTTTTCCACCGTTGCATGGTCGAGCGTCCACAACGGATAACTGGTGGTGCCGAGATCGTGGCCGGCCGGCAGATTGCCGTGATGCTGACTCTTCGGGATCAGCATCAACGGGCCGTTGTAAGTGAACACCTCATCGAGAAACACCGCGATATTCATGGCGCGTGGCTCGGGCATACCGTCGTCGCGCAGCCAGGTGCCGTAATCCTGATGCCACTGCCAGACGTCGCCATCGAACTTGGCTTTGGCGTTGATCTTGTATTGATGCATGTAGACCTGCTCGCCGAACAGCTGCTCGACCGGCTTTACCAGCCGCGGATGCCGGCCGAGGATCCCAAACCCTTCATTGTACGTGTGAGCGGCGAACGCCGTGCGCGGCGCGCCATTTTTCTCCCGCCAGATTTCCGGCCGGTTGGCGGCGTAGATCCCCTCCGCTTCCTGGCGCAGCGCTTCCACCTCTTCCATGGAAAAAGCGTCCGGCATGAACAGCCAACCGTCAGACTTGAACTGCTGCACCTGTGTGTCATTGAGTTTCATGGCCGGGCTTCCTTCAGCTTACACACCTCGACCGCAAAACAATCACGGTTGCTGCGCGACGTCTATGCAATCGTCGTCGAATAACGCTATGCACACATACGCTCGCGTCCGCACAGATCGTCAACCTTGGCAGCACATGCACCGGTATTTATTCAGATTTTTTACGCCACTCTTCGTTTTCGCCGCATTTTCCGGCGGGCTCGCTCTCGCGCAGAAGGTTGACACCGAAGACGCCAGCCGGCAGCGCTTCAAGATGCTGGAAGCGGCTGAGACCGGTGATCTGTCGGCCATCAACCGGCTGATCGTCGTTGGCACCAAGGTCGACGTGACCGACGAATCATTGCGCACGCCGCTTTACATGGCGGTCGAGAAAAATCGGCTTGAGGCGGTCAAACTGTTGTTGGCGG
Organism: Hyphomicrobiaceae bacterium; assembly: GCA_025351355.1. Taxonomy (GTDB): domain Bacteria; phylum Pseudomonadota; class Alphaproteobacteria; order Rhizobiales; family Hyphomicrobiaceae; genus JABFRJ01. The sequence goes on along the minus strand of JANXWC010000243.1, from coordinate 27,321 downwards.
AAGGCGCCAGCGTCAACGCCCAGGCGCGCGACCTCGATACGCCCTGGCTGTTGGCCGGCGCCCTCGGCCGCGCCGACATCCTCCGACTGATGATCCCGCACGGACCGAACTTGGCAATCCGCAATCGTTTCGGCGGCACGGCATTGATCCCAGCCTGCGAAAAAGGCCATCTCGAAGCCGTGCGCGTACTGCTGGATACCGCCATCGATCTCGATCATATCAACAACCTCGGCTGGACCTGCCTGATCGAGATCGCCTACCTCAGCGACGGCGGCCCCCGCGTTCAAGATATTACGCGCATGGTTTTGCAGGCCGGTGCCAATCCCAATATCGCCGACAAGCGCGGCAAGACGGCGCTCGCTCATGCCGAAGCCCGCAAGCTCACCGCGCTCGCCGCCATCCTGCGCGCCCACGGCGCCACCACAACCGCTGCAACACGCGGCAAATAACAATTGGAGACAGCCAGCAAATTCGCCGCGCCGGCTATGACCATCGGCGTCGCGTGCGGGAGGTTGTTGCCTTTGAGCCGACTAACTGTGTTGCGGCCTGGCCTCCAAGCCGGTGGCTTCCTCGCGGACTTTGCGGTGATCGGCGGCAAGATAGGTATAGACGGCCGGCGTCACGAACAGCGTGAACAGCGTCCCGACGGTCATGCCCGCGGCGATGACCAAGCCGATGCTGAAGCGGCTCGCAGCACCCGCGCCCGATGCGAACAGCAGCGGCACCATGCCGACCACCATCGCCGCCGTCGTCATCAGGATCGGCCTGAGCCGCACCGATGCCGCCTTTTCGATGGCGGCCCGCGCATTGAGCCCGTCGCTTTGCTGCAGCGCGTTGGCAAATTCGACCATCAGAATGCCGTGCTTGGAAATGAGCCCGATCAGCGTCACCAGGCCAACCTGACTGTAAATATTGATTGTCCCCAATCCCAGATTCAACGGCAGCAGCGCGCCGAACAGCGACGTGGGCAACGCGATGAGAATGATCAACGGATCGCGGAAGCTTTCAAACTGCGCCGCTAATACTAGAAATATTATCAAGAGGGCGAACACAAACGTAACGGCCAGAGTACCGCCTTCCTGCACAAACTGCCGGCTCTCGCCCTGATAGTCATAGGAATACCCTTCGGGAAAAGTGCTTTTGGCGGTCTGCTTCAGAAAGTCGATGACCTCGCCGAGCGAGCGACCGGGGAAAGGCACGCCGACCAAAGTCGCCGAATTCAATTGCTGGAAACTGGTGAGCGCGGTGGGTTGCACGGACTCCGATACCGACGCCACCGTCGACAGCGGCACCAGCGCGCCCGAACTTGTGCGCACCTGATAGCGGGTCAACCAGTCGCGCGTCAGTCTATTGTCGCGCGGCACTTGCGGAATGACCTGATAGCTGCGGCCATAAAGATTGAAACGGTTGACGTAGTTGCCGCCGAGCAGCGTCGCCAGCGATCCGCCGATGTCCTGCATCGAAATGCCGAGGCGATTGGCCTTGTCGTGGTCGATATTGAATTCGAGTTGCGGCGTATCGAACTTCAAGTCGGTGTCGGTGAATAGAAACAAACCGCTCGCCCGCGCCGCATTCTGCAACTCGTCGAGAACCTGTGCCAGCTGCTTGAAATCACCGGTCGTCGTGATCACAAATTGCAGCGGCGGTCCGTTGCTGTTCGTCGGCAAAGACGGGCGCGCGAACGACAGCACCTGCGCGCTGGCCAGCCCCGCGAGCTTTGGTTGCAATGCCTGCAGCACCTGTTTTTGCGTCCGCGTGCGTTCATCCCAGGGCTTCAGCAGTACGCCGGCAAAACCCTGATGCACGTTCGGAGCTCCGTTGATCGCAAACACATGCGCCTTCTCCGGAAGTTCGTCGAACGTCTTGTAGAGGACGCCGGTCGCGTGTTCGAGGTAATCGAGGTTGGCTGATTGCGGTGTCTTGACGATATTGAACAGAATGCCCTGATCTTCCTCCGGCGCCAGTTCTTTTTGCGTCGTTGCATACATCAACCCAGTCGCGACGATCGCGCCCGCAACGACAATGAGTGACACCGGTCGATGATTGAGCGTGCCATGCAGGCGGCGCTCATAGCGCTGGCGCAGATTGTCGAACGTGCGGTTGAGCCAGGACACAAACCGTCCTTCGCTGGCATTTGCCTTCAGCAATTTTGAACACATCATCGGCGTCAACGTCAGTGCGATCACGCCGGAAATGATCACCGCGCCCGCCAGTGTGAACGCAAACTCCCGGAACAATGCACCGGTCAACCCAGAGACGAACCCGATCGGCGCATAGACAGCCGCCAGCGTGACTGTCATGGAAATGACCGGCAGCGCAATCTCGCGCGCGCCGTCAATCGCCGCGTCGTACGGCGTTTCACCTTCCTCGATATGGCGCGAGATATTTTCCACCACCACGATGGCGTCGTCGACCACCAATCCGATGGCCAGCACCAGCGCCAGCAGCGTCAGCAGATTGATCGAATAACCCAACCCCAGCAGCATGATCATCACACCGATCAGCGACAACGGGATCGTGACGATCGGAATGACCGTCGATCGCAGGCTGCCGAGGAACAGAAAGATCACCACGATGACGATCAGCGCGGCTTCGGCGAGCGTCTTGATCACTTCCGAAATCGAGGCGCGGATGAACCCGGTCGCATCGTAGGCGATGGCCATATCCAGCCCCGGCGGTAATTGCCGTTGCAGATCCGGAACAATCTTGCGCACGCCATCGATCACCGTCAGCGGATTGCCGGTCGGTGTTGCAAAGACACCGATGAAGACGGCTTTCAGTCCGTCGAACACGGACGACGAGTCAGCGCTTTGCGGACCGAGCTCAATTTTTGCGATATCGCCGAGGCGGATCAACGCGTCGCCGCGCGCCACAACGACCAGCTTGCCGAACGCCTCCGGACTGTCCAGCGACGTCTGCGCGTTGATGGTCGTTTGCGTGAAGTCACTCTTTACCTGCCCCGCGGCAGACGTGAAATTATTGACCGTCAGCGCGTTCCTGACGTCGACCGGTGTAACGTTGAGAGCCGTCATGCGATCGGGATCGAGCCAGATGCGCATGGCAAACGTCTGCCCGCCCAGGATCTGCGCGTTAGCCACGCCATCGACGGTCTGCAAACGCGGCTGCACAACACGTGTCAGATAATCGGCGATCTGCGATCCGTTCATAACCTTGCTGTTGAACGACAGGTACATCAGCGCGGTGGGATCGCCGGTCTGCTTGACCACCACCGGATCGACAGCTTCTTTCGGCAGCACACCTTTGACCTGCTGGATTTTCGCCAGCACATCGGTCAATGCCCGATCCGGGTCAGCGTCGATGCGCAGGTTCATGGTGAGTGTGCTGGTGTTCTGCGTCGAGTTCGACACCAGCGTATCGATGCCGTCCGTACTCGCCACCGCTTGCTCAAGTGGCGTTGTGATGAAGCCTTTGATCACGTCGGCGTTCGCGCCGGGATAGGCCGTGGTGATGGTGATCGTGGTATTCGAAAGTTTGGGATACTGCCGGATCGGCAGCTTGAACAGCGCGGCCAACCCGATCAGCAGAATGAGCAGGCTTACGACAGACGCCAACACCGGCCGCCGCACGAAAATATCTGTAAATGATGTCATGGGGCGGAGCTCAAATCTTCGGTCGAACAGATTGCGGCGTCAACGGCGCGGAGTTGTCGACTTTAACCCGCGCGCCATTCTGCAATTTCAACTGCCCGGACGTCACCACCTGATCACCCGCCGCAACCCCTTCAAGGATCGCCACGCGATCGCCCCGGGCTTCACCGACCCGAACGAATTTGCGTTCGACGACATCACCCGGCGCTTGCGCTTGCCCCGGTGTTTGCGAAGTTTGCGCCGGCACCTGTCCCGCCGGTTGCCCACCTTGCTCGGGTTGCGCGCCGGGCTTGACGATGTACACGTTGTCGCCAAACAAACTGTAGGTGACCGCCGTGCGCGGCACCGTCACCCGCGCGGTCGCCGCATCGGCGAGGATATTGACGTTGGCGAACATACCCGGCAGTAGCTTTTTATCGGGATTGTTCAATCGAGCACGAACGAGCAAGCCGCGAGTATCGACACTCACGCGCGCGTCCAGCGATTCAATCTCGCCCTTGAAAATCTGTCCGGGAAAACTGTCAACCGATACCTCGATTTTCTGCCCTATCGCGAGTTTGGAGATGTCCTGCTCCGGCACCGGAAAATCAACTCGGATTGGATCCAGCGCCTGCAAAGTCACCATCGCCGAGCCCGGCGCCACGTATTGCCCCAGATCGATCTTACGGATACCGAGCCGTCCGGCGAATGGCGCCACGATCGATTTTTGCGCAATCAGCGCCGTCGTCCGTTGCACGAGCGCAGTCGCGCTGTCGCGCTTGGCCTGAGCCGCCTGCTGCACGGATTCCGAAGCATACGCGCGCGTCGATAGTGTATTCTGCCGCTTAAGGTCGAGCTCGGCTTGTTGCAACGCCGCTTTGTTGTTGGCGAGATCGGCTTGCTCAACTGCGCTGTCCAACGTCACCAGCTTAGCGCCAGCCGCGACATCCTGACCGCTGTCAAACCCGATGCCGGCGACGACGCCCGCGATCTGCGACGTTACATCGATCGACTGCACCGCCGTCAAAGACCCCACCGACGGCAGCTTGCCAACCCAATCCTCGCTGCGCGCAACCTCCGTCGAAATCGTCGCAAGTGGGGGCACCGCCTTGGCCAGAAAGCCTTTGATCATGGCCGGTTTGATCAGCAGTTGGAATACCGCCAGACCGCCGATCAATGCTGTAACGACAACCAGCGTTATAACGACCGAACGGGTAATCCGAGGCCGTGCCGCCGCCTCGCGCAACCGTTGATCGTGTCGCGGCCGGGAGTTGTCGACATCTTGCTGCATGAAACCACCTAAACCCCGACCGGGAGAAAAAATGCGTTTGGCTCGCGCCTTGTGATAGATCGCTGTCAATCTCTTTGAACACAAACAGCTCACGTATCGCAATGCCGAAGCGGCATTCGGCGCTGCACGCGCCTTATTTCTGACTAGCGCGGGTAACGCTTAGGCGCGCATATGGTTGCATGCGTGGTTAACTTCCGACACCTTCATCGCAAACAGGCTTCGCAAAGGAAGAGACATGCTGAGATTAGACGGAAAAGTGGCTTTCATAAGCGGCGCCGGCTCGGTGGGCGATGGCTGGGGCAACGGCAAGGCAACAGCCACACTGCTCGCCCGCCAAGGCGCGAGCATTTACGGCACGGACATTCGCCTCGACGCCGCCGAAGAAACACGCGGCATCATTCGCCAGGACGGAGGTATCTGCGAGGTCCAGGCCTGTGATATGACGAATTCGGCGGCGGTATCAGCCACCATTGACGATTGCCTCGCCAAATTTGGCCGCATCGATATCCTCGTCAACAATGTCGGCGGCTCCGCGCCCGGCACCGCCGTCAGCATGAGCGAAGATCTGTGGGACACCCAGATGGCGCACAACCTGAAAACCTTGTTCCTCGCCTGCAAGCATGTTCTGCCACACATGGAACGGCAGGGTGACGGCCGGATCGTCAACTTGGCCTCGATCGCCGCGCTGCGCATGAGCGCCGAGCGCCCCCACGTCGCCTATTCCACCGCCAAGCTCGGCATCGTCGCCTTTTCGAAATCAACGGCCATCGCTTACGCTGCGAAAGGCATTCGCTGCAACACCGTCATCCCCGGTCTGATGAATACGCCGCTTGTCGAACATCGCTTGGCCAAGACGATTGCGGGTGGCAACCTTGCCGCACTCGTCGCCAAGCGTGACGCGGCTGTCCCGGTCGGACGCATGGGCACTGCCTGGGATGTCGCGCACGCCGTACTTTTCCTTGTGTCCGACGAAGGCCACTACATCACCGGCACCGAAATCATCGTCGACGGCGGCATGAGTGCAGCCGGTATGTCGTAAGGACGCTCGACCCTAGCAATGCGGCGAGGTGTAAATGCGCCGCGACAAGCGCATCTTTCGTTCAACCCAACGAACGGAGGAATATTGCATGACCACTACCGCATCACACCTCGATGGCCTCTCGCAGGAAATCTCGGCGCTCGCAGCGGGCGCCGCAGCCGCAACAGTTGCGATCACCCACAAACACCACGCATCGAGCGGGTTCTACTGGCAGCCCGATATCGTCGTAACTGCCAGCGAAAGCTTGGAAGCCCGTCGCAGCGAGACCGTCGGCGTGCACACGCCTGATGGCAAAAGCCTTGAGGGTCGCATCGTCGGTCATGATCGCGGCACCGACGTGGCGCTGATCCGGGTGGCGGGCGCGGGGGTCTCATTACCCATGGCAACGAAGGGCGCCATCGTCTTGGGCCAAGCTCTTATCGCCGTCGGCCGCACGCAGCAGGGAGAGACTGCCGCACTCGGCTTTGCCACGCTTGTCGGAGGCGCTTGGCGCAGCATGCGCGGCGGCGACCTCAGCCAACGCGTTTTGATCGACGCGCGGCTACAGCGTGCCGCCGAGGGAAGTGCCGTGATCGACACGTCTGGACATTTGCGGGGCATGGCCGTTTTCGGCCCCAGGCGGCGCGTCGTGTTGATCCCCACCGATACAATTGAGCGCTCAGCCACCGAGTTGCTGGCACACGGAAAAATCCGCCGCGGCTATCTCGGTGTCAGCGTGCAGGGCGTGCAGCTGCCGGCATCCGGTGCTGCGGGTAGCCCAACCCTCGGCCTGATGGTAATGGGCCTCGACGACAAAGGCCCGGCCGCAACTGCCGGCATTCTCCGCGGCGATATCTTCACTGCGATCGACGGCAAGGCGCCGCACTCGGCGCGCGCACTGGCACGATTGCTGCCGGGGACGACGATTGGCCAGCCAAAGCTCGCCGATCTCGTACGTGGCGGCCAGCCGATGCAGGTGACGGTGACCGTCGGCGAGCACCCCGGATCGTGACGACCAAGCGCAAAGAAAATGACGGCGACGGACGGAGTCTTACTATCTCCGTGCGGTTCGCCGACGCCGCATTTCTCGACCGCGTCGTCTCCGCCGTGCATGAGTTGGGATTGAAACTTGCGCACGCCGGCGAGCACGCCGACGTGCTGGTCAGCGAGCAGATGCACGGCGGGACTGTACCGGTGGTCCTGATCGGTGAGTTGGAAGCCATTCTCGCTGGTCTGCGCCATGGCGCCAGGGGTGGCTTGCGACCATCGTTCAGCCCTCGACAACTGAAGATCGTGATCAGTGCGGCGGCGGCAGGTTTGGTGTGTAGCGATATCGGGCCGAACGAAAGCGAGTTCGATCGCTACGTCTCACATCGACCCCACGCGCTTTCCGACGAGCAACCGGCGGCGCAGCCCTTAACCCCGCGCGAAACGGAAGTGCTGGCGCTGATGACGACCGGCGCCAGTAACAAGCAGATCGCCCGCGTGTTGGAAATTTCGGTCCACACCGCCAAATTTCACGTTGCGTCGATCATCGCCAAGCTCGGCGCCAGCGGACGCACGGACGCCGTGGCCCGCTCCATCCACGCCGGCCAGGGCATGATTTGAAGACGCGATTATTCGCTGGTGCAATTGACGTCGCGACCTTTGAGGCCACAACGGTGCAGCGGCGCGCCGGTGCGATCGTAGTTGGTGATAACCCAGTCCGCACCATCAGATTCGATCATCGCAAAGCCGAACTGGCCCGTCTGGTGCACACCCGACTTCACCGTGACGCCGTTAATCGGCCAGCCCGCCGGATTGGCCGCGCGCCCCTTGTTGAGATAATCGCCGCCGTGACCTACCACGACCTGCGTCGGCAGATCCTCGGCATAGCCCAGAACCTGGAAGATGTGGTGATGCCCGGACAACATCAATTGCACCTGCGCCGGCAGCGTACCGCGCGCAGCCAGTGCCAACGTCTTGTTGTCGCCGAACGGCAATCCAGCCACCACACCGCCCGTGCTCCAGATCGGCCGATGCTGTAACAGCCAGATCGGCGTTGACGTTTGTTGCTGCGCCAAGCTGGCATACTGCGCACGGAAAACCTCGGCGAGTTTGTCGTCGCCGACAGGCTCTGACGCGGCCGAATTATCAATCACCGCCAGCGCGAGCTGCGAAAACCGCGCGATGAACGGGGGCGACGAGCCGTTGCACCCCTTGGCTTCGTCGAAAGGCTGGGCCTCCAATGTTCGGCTCCAGCCTTGACCGCCACGCTCGCACTCTTCGTGATTGCCGCGCACCATCACCCATGGCGCCACCGGCAACAGTCCGGTAGCGGGCGCGAAGAAATCAGTGCGCCACGCATCCCAGTTGTCACCGAACGGACTATTGGCGCAGCCGGCATCGCTGCCCGGGCAAGCGGTCTCGCGGTAATGATAGTCGCCGACGTGGATGATCAGATCAGGCTTCTTGCCGGCGATCATCTCGGCAATTTGCCGAAACGGCCACTGCTGCGGATCGTTGCACGCCTGCACATAATGACCTTTGAGGCGGCACCCGGTGTCGCCGAAAACTGCAATACGTTTCGGCATAGATGGAGCCGCCGCCAGCAGCACGCCGCCGACCTTCACGGTTTTTGCCGCTGGGGGAACCGACATCGCGCAGGCCAGCACCGGGAAGGCTTCATTCGGCTTCGCGCGCACTTGCATGACAACGGAGGCACCGTCGATTTCCGCTGCCGGACAGGTAGTCTCGGTGGTGACTGCGCGCGCTTCAAGCCCTGTTGGCGCATACTGCGTCCAACTGAACGATTGAGCGCAGACGACATCGGGAAAAAATGTCAATCCGAAAGCGATTGTTGCCCAGCGCATCTGTCCCCTCCCACACAGCAGACATTCGGTCGTGACGATCTATAACGCACGACGGCCTTTCCGTATCGAGAAGCGATGTCAAGGCTGTGAACAAGCCTGCTATTGCGGAAGCCTTATTTTGCCGACGGCCGCGACGCAATCCGATGGCCTGCTCAAAAAGACCGAACCTCGCGACCACAGGGGTGCGCGAGGTTCAATTGTGCAGAGCACGAATACCCAACCGAAGGTCAGGTTGATTTGCGAGCGTAAGCTCGCTGCAGAATCCAAAATGTGATATTAAATCTAGGCCACGCCACGCACAGGCTCTGTGGTTTTGGTCGAGGGCGTTTTCATACTCGATCAATTAGCGTCACCCAAACTGGGTCCCGTCTCAATATGGGACCCGCGGCTTTTACCCGGTGGAGTCATACTCCCTCCCATGCACCGCTTTCGGTGCGATCAACCATCATCGACTGTCAACCAGAACCCAACAATAGATCCGTGCCGGTCACCTGAAGAAGACACGCAGCACTTTCGCTCAATTGCGCATTTGCTCGGTTATCTTGCGTTCAATCGATAACCTGATGCTGCTCTCCGGTCGGTTAGTTGTCAAATTAAAAAACGCTCGAATTTTCGATTTCACATCTCATTAAAATGTCAGGAAACTAACAAAGGTGGCCGGTTTTAATAACTTCAAATGAATACCACGCGAACCCGCCGGTTCAGTTTGCCCTTCTTCTCGATCTTGCTGACAGCGACGGCACCGATTTCGCCGGTAGACCGCACGTGCGTGCCACCGCACGGTTGCAGATCGACGGCACCGTCCTCGCCGATGACGACGAGGCGAACCTTGCCCGAGCCCATCGGCGGTTTGACCGCCATCGTCCGAATGAGGCCCGGATTGGCTTCAAGCTCCGCATCACTGATCCAGCGCTCCGAGATGGGATGATTGGCCGAAACGAGCGTCATCAACGCTTGCGTCAGCGCATCCTTGTCGACGGCGCTGGCGTCTTCGATGTCGAAATCCAGCCGCCCTTCGTCCGCACCAATCTGGCCACCGGTGACGGGGAATTTAACCAGGCTGCACAGCAAGTGCAGCGCGCTATGCATACGCATCAAATTGAAACGCGTCTGCCAATCGAGCGCCAGCGTGACGCTATCGCCGATGGCGGGCCGTGGGGCGCCCTCGGCGGTGACGTGCACGATCTGAGATTTATCGGTGCTGTCGTACACGGTGGTCGCTATGACGCAGTTCCCACCGCTGAATTTGAGCGTGCCGCGATCGCCCGGCTGTCCGCCCGCAGCTGCATAGAAATTGGTCTGATCGAGGATGATCCCGCCGCGCTCATTGACAGCGATCACCTTGGCCGGCGTTTCACGCAGATACGCATCGGCACGATAAAGTTGCAGTGTCATGGTCTCAGGTACTTTCAAAGCGATTGGGATGCGGCAGCTTCATGACTTGTCCGCATTGATGAACATGGCGGGAAGTGACGCCTTGGTTTTGCTGAGCCACGAAGGCACCGGCAGATTTTTTGATCGCAGGAAGTCGGGATTGAACAGCTTGGACTGATAACGCGAACCGTAGTCGCAAAGGATTGTGACGATTGTTTTGCCGGGGCCGAGGTTGCGCGCCAACCGGATCGCACCCGCCACATTGACCCCCGACGAAGAGCCCAGGCACAGCCCTTCTTCCGCCAGCAGCTTGAACACGAGATCGACCGCTTCTGCGTCGGGAATTTGGAAGGCGTGGTCCGGCGTGAACCCCTCCAGGTTCTTTGTAATGCGACCCTGCCCGATACCTTCGGTGATCGACGAACCCTCGGCTTTCATTTCGCCTATCGTGTAGTAGTTGTAGAGCGCGGCGCCCGGCGGATCGGCCAGTGCAATCTGGATATCGGCGCGACGCGCCTTGAGGCCAAGCGCGGTACCGACCAGCGTCCCGCCCGAGCCGACAGCTGCGACGAAACCATCGACGCGGCCCTCGGTATCATCCCAGATTTCCACTGCAGTGGTCTCCACGTGCGCCTGTCGGTTGGCGACGTTATCGAACTGGTTGGCCCAGATCGCCCCGTTCGGCTCGGACTTGGAGAGCGCGTCCGCCAAGCGCGCCGAATACTTGATATAGTTGTTGGCGTTCTTGTAGGGGACGGCCGGTACTTCCACCAATTCGGCACCAAGCAACCGCAACGCATCTTTCTTCTCCTGCGATTGCGTGTCTGGAATAACGATGACGCTGCGATAGCCCAAGGCATTGCCGACGATTGTCAGGCCGATGCCGGTATTACCCGCCGTGCCCTCCACAACTGTACCCCCGGGCCGCAACAGACCGCGACGTTCGGCGTCGCGAATGATATACAGCGCCGCTCGATCCTTGACGGATTGGCCGGGGTTCATGAATTCAGCCTTGCCCAGGATCGTGCAGCCGGTAACCTCGGAAGCGCGACGCAGTTTGATCAAGGGCGTGCGTCCGATTGCCGCGACGATGGAGGATGCTGGGTGCACTTCACGGCCTTTCTGGATTTCTCAATATGATCTCCGCCAGCTGCGGCCGACAGGGGGCCAAGTCTGCCACGCGTGACTGCTTTCCACCAGGGCGGGGTAGCCAAACAATCATATTGGCCAACTCGATATGACCGATAAGCAAAACCAACAACACGCGCCCATCGATTGGCTTATATCCGACGCACCTGTTGCTTATGCAGATGCTGTCGCGTTCATGGAAGCACGCGCCGAGGCCATTGCGGCGGGCAAGGCGGCCGAATGCATTTGGCTGCTGGAGCATCCACCGCTCTACACCGCCGGCACCAGTGCGAAAGCGAAAGACCTGCTGCAGCCCGACCGGTTTCCCGTGCACGCCACCGGGCGCGGCGGCCAATATACCTATCATGGCCCTGGGCAACGCGTGGTCTATGTCATGCTCGACGTGAAGCGGCACGCCGGGCGCCTGTCGTCAGACGGGGAATCAACCGGCGACGTGCGCAAGTTCGTCTCGCTGCTCGAGGGCTGGCTGATCGATACTTTGAGTGAATTCGGCTTGCGCGGCGAGACGCGGCCGGATCGCGTCGGCGTATGGGTACGCCGCCCCGACAAGGCGGAGGGCCGCGAAGACAAGATTGCCGCCATCGGCATTCGGCTGAAACGGTGGATCAGCCTGCACGGCATGAGCCTCAACGTCGAGCCGGACCTGACGCATTTCGACGGCATCGTGCCGTGCGGCATCACCCAGCACGGTGTGACCAGCCTGGTCGACCTTGGGCTGCCAGTGACGATGGCCGACGCCGACGTCGCGCTGCGCAAGACATTCGAACGCCGCTTTAAAGTTTCTATCGCCGACGCATCTCATGCGCGTTGATGGCCAGCGCCATCACCATCTCGGCATCGGCTTCCGAGAGGCGCGTCAGCGTGCCCGTACTGACCGGCTTGACGGTTGCCGCATCGACCTGCGCAGGCACGTAAGGGTTGGGCGCACGCAACGGTGCCGGCATCACAAGTGTTCCGGCGTTCGGCTTGGCGGGGCCGCCATAGTTGGGGCTCCAGGGTTGGCTCGGATCATCTTCCTCGGCGCGCACGCGCCGCGCCGGCGGCGCTTGCACCGGCTGACCGTCATCTTCCATTTCGACTTTTTGTATGTGGACCGGCGGGCCCTGCACGTAGCTCGGCGGCTTCTCTGACGCGCAGCCGGCCAAGCCGAAAGTTGGGGCCAGCACAGTCGCGCAAACAGCCAATGACACAATCTTCGACCGCACGCGGTCGCGACGCAAACCAGACATTACCAACGCTCCAGAACGCAACAGAACTGGGACGCACTACATCACGACGAGGTAAACAGTCGGCTAACGACCGCCCGGGTTCGGGACAGCTCCGCCATACCGTGCTCAGAACTGCTTGGCCGGCACGCGCACGACGAGACCATCAAGCGCGTCGGTGATCTTGATCTGACAGGCGAGGCGGCTCTCCGGACGGACGTCGAAGGCGAAATCGAGCATGTCCTCTTCCATCGCCGCCGGCTTGCCAGCCTTATCGGTCCACGCCGCGTCGACGTAAACGTGACAGGTCGCACAGGCACAAGCGCCGCCGCATTCCGCTTCTATGCCGGCGATGAGTTCGCGCTTCGCCGCTTCCATGACGGTCATGCCGGCTTCGGCGGCGACGATCTGCTGGGCGCCGTCGGGCTGAATGAAGGTGATCTTTGCCATGGTCCTGTGCCGGCTGCGCCTGCAGCCACTCCTGATCGTCGTTGAGTTGTTTTGTTAGCGGCGACAGATACCGACGGACGCGGGGGCGCGCAAGGGTGACGCACCGCCGCGCACTGATACCGCCTTGGATACAGTCTTGGAACAACCGAATTTGGCCTGTTCGTCGGCACAACGCCTATGTTAGGCCGTGTGACGATCGCATCACGACTGCGCCACTGAGAGAGACATGAAAAATCGCCCCCTCCACGAACGCTTCGGCTTCGCCCTCAACGGCCTGCGCGTTGTCTGGCGCTCCGAGAAAAGCTTCCGCACCGAATGCGCCTGTGCGGTTGCGGCGGCCGTCGTGCTACTGATTCTGCGGCCGGGCTGGCAATGGGCTGCGCTGATCGCCATCTGCACGATGATCGTTATGGCGCTGGAACTGTTGAATTCTGCGCTCGAATACCTCATCGATCACATCCATCCGGACATTTCGCCGGCGATTAAGCATTCGAAGGACGCCGCCGCCGCCGCCGTTCTGGTCGCCAGTTGTGGCTCGATTTGTGTTGCAGCCCTCATGTTGTTGTCGGTGTTTTTATCCTGAAACTCGAATTTAACTACGCGCGCGTCATTTTCTTGACTTATTGAACGATGATTATTTAGTTCTGACAAATCGTCGGAGAACACCATGATCATCACACAGGCACGCCTGCAGGCCGATTTGAAGCGGTGGCAGTCCGAGGGTTGGGTCAGCGACGCCGGCGCTACGGCGATCCTTCGCGATTTGGCTCAACGCAACCGCAGTCCAGGGCTCTACGGCGCGCTCGCCGTGCTCGGCGCGGTGCTGTTGGGGGTGGCCGCCATGAGCTTTGTCGCGGCACATTGGGACAGTCTGTCGAAACTGTCCCGCTTGGCACTGCTCGGCGGCGGCATCGGCGCCAGTTATGCCGCGGCTTTCGAACTGTTCCGCCGCCGCCTCGATCCCTTCGCGCACTCAGCCGTGCTGGCCGGCATCGCACTATTCGGCGCCTCGATCATGCTGATTGCGCAGATGTATCACATGGACGGCAACCCGCCTGATGCGGTGTGGCTGTGGTCGCTGGGCGCGCTTGCCGCCGGTGTGCTGTTGCGTTCCAATCCAACGCTGGCGGCGAGTGTGGTGCTGATCTGCGTCTGGAGCGGCATGACGGTCGAGCAGGACAGCAAATTGATCCATTGGGGCTTCCTGCCGATGTGGGGCGCGGCGGCGGCCGGCGTCGCGAACACACGCTGGCGCGCCGGCAAACATCTGCTGGCGCTGGCCTTGAGTGGTTGGCTGATCGTTTCGTGCCTGCAGATCGAGCGCGAAACCGGCCGTTACCTGCTGGTAGCGATCGGCTTGGCGATGGCTGTCGCCGCGGCCTTGCGTGCCGACGTCATCGATCGCTGGCGGCCGATCTCGGCGACGCTGCTGGCCTATGGCATGGTGCTCGCCTACATCGGTTTGTTCGTGATCCAGTTTGTTGATCGCGCCTGGAGCGGCAGCGCGCGGGAACCGCATCTCTGGCTGTGGGGCAGCACGACATTGACGCTGTTGATCGCCGCGATGGCTGCGGGATGGCGCACCGGCAACGGACGCGTACTGTGGCTCGCCTACGCCGGGTTCTCGCTCGAGATCATTGCGCTTTATGTCGCCAAGATCGGCAGTCTGCTGGGAACGAGTGCGTTTTTCTTCCTGATGGGCGTGCTGGTGATTGCCTTGGCCACTCTGGCTTATCGCATGCGAACGGAAACGGTTGGGCAACGCGAGGTGATGTCATGACGATATTCGAGAACATATGCTCGTCGGTGCCAGCAGCGTTAAAAACGCGCGGCGCAGCCTTGCTCGCGGTCGCCACGCTGCAACTGGCGACGCTCGGCTTTATTGTCGCCGACCGCATCCGCCTGCTTAAAACCGGCCGCGAAATTATCCTGCCGATCGTGCCCGTCGATCCGCGCGACCTGTTCAAGGGCGATTATGTGCAGCTGGGCTTTCCAATATCGACGATCCCCGCGACGGCAACAACCGGCGAGGACATGCCGCGGCTCAAGCAGGCCTATGTGACGATCGAACAGCAACCCGATGCGAGTTGGTTGGCCGTGGCCGTGAGCGCCCGCCGTCCTGCGACGATGGCCGCCAACCAGACTGCCTTGCAGGCCCGCCCGGCGCAGTGGTCGGATTGGTCGCACGGGCCCGTGCGCGTGCGCTACGGCATCGAGCGCTACTATGTGCCGGAAGGCACCGGCGGCGATCTCGAGAAACTGGCGCGCGAGAAAAAACTGTCAGCCATCGTCGCCGTCGACGCCAAGGGCCGCGCTGCCATCAAAGGCCTCAGCGCCGACGGCAAACGCGTTTATGACGAGCCCTTGTTTTGAACGGTCGGAATGTGGGGGCAAACTTCGGCCCCTCAATTCCCCGCTAGCGAATGCGCCTCGGCGAAGAAGAAATCTTTCCAACTGGCCGGCGCGGTTTTGATGGTGCCGGCTTTGGCCATGAAGGTGGCGAACTTCTGCATGCCCACCGGCGCGACATCGAACACCACGCCGGGCTCACCGAGAATGGCGACGAGTTCCTCGGCGCTGACCTTCTCCTTGACCTGGGTGAGATAGATCTCAATCGCCTTCTTCGGCTCGGTCTTGATCATCTGCATCGCTTCGGCCAGCGCCGCCATGACCGCCGCGATGACCTTCGGATTGGCGTCGTGGAACTTCGTCGACGAGAACACGATGGCGTTATTTACGGGACCACCGAACACGTCCAGCGACGACAGCACCTTGTGCACGGCCGGATCCTTCAGCGCGATATTCTGATAGGGCGGCAGCGAGAAGTGACTGTTGACCTCGCTCTGCGGCGACAGCAGCGACAACGTCGCGTCGGGATGCCCCAGTTGCAGAGTGATGGAATCGAGCTTGCCGGACTGTCCGGCGCCGAACGTCTGCTCGGCGGCCATCTGCAGAATGGTGGCCTGCGACGACACCTTGATCGTCGGCACGGCAATGCGGTCCTTGTCCGTGAAATCCTTGAGCGTCTTGACGGCGGGATTGCGCGACAGCAGGAACATCGGCATGCCCCCGCAGGCCGCCACGCCCTTGACCTGCCCTTTGGTTCGATCCCACAGCAGCAGCATGTTGGACGCGCCGCTGGTGACGAAATCGACGTTGCCGGCGAGCAGGGCGTCTGTCGCCGCACCACCGCTGTTGAAGGTGATCCAGGTAGACTTGACGTCAGCTAGACCGGCTGCAGCGGTGTGCTTTTCGATCAGCTTGCCCTGCTCCATCAGGATCATCGGCAGATATAGCAGGCCCGGCTGCTTGGTGATGCGGACTTCGTTGGTCTCGGCGTAGACCGGCGCTGTCAGCGCGAAAACGACCGCGAAAATTGCCAAAAGGCGTGTGAACATTGAACGTCCTCCATCACGCCACGTCTGGCGTGCACCAGTGTGCACCGCGCGGCTTTCCATAGCCGATCA
Source organism: Hyphomicrobiaceae bacterium (assembly GCA_025351355.1). GTDB lineage: Bacteria > Pseudomonadota > Alphaproteobacteria > Rhizobiales > Hyphomicrobiaceae > JABFRJ01. The sequence continues at coordinate 10,928 of JANXWC010000243.1, read as the reverse complement.
TAGACCAGGACAAGCCCCCAGGCAAAGACGACAACAGTAGCTCGGCTTAAAATGGCTGCCGCACTTGGAATACTGACATCCGAGGGTCGTACGATCCACCCGAAGGCACAGCGGTGCACACTTTTATCCCCTCTCTCCGCACTTTCGCGGTGAGAGGTTTAGGGTGAGCGGCTACCTGCTCGGACAACCTCTTGTAATCGACGTCAACGGTGCATAAGCCGACGCTCGCAAAAAAGGGATAAAACCGAATTCGACAGCGGGTCGTGTAGATGGTTTCACACGCACGCGCCGACTACGGTCCGTATCGAGACGTAAAACTGCCGCCCTTCTCAACAAATTGCCAGAGCAGCAACTTCAGGATGACTTACGGTCTTCGCCGAATCGCGACGCAACAATGCGCTAATGTTTCCGACGATCTGTAGATCGCGGACTGGTTGCCAATCGCCTCTTTGCGGATTGCGGCCGCTTGCCGCGAGATGATGTGGGGCTATTTCTCTAACGCGCCATAGATCGTATTGCGCAGCGCCGAGCGGTATTTCACTCGCTGGCTGGGCGATTGCATCATAAAGAGGACGAACATGTTCTCCTTCGGGTCGACCCAGAATGCGGTGCCCCCGGCGCCGCCCCAATTGTACTCCCCGATGCTGCTCGTGGCCGAATTCGTGCCCGCTTCCGTGCGCACCGCGAACCCGAGCCCGAAGCCATAGCCCGGCCCAGGAAGATAATACGGGCCAGGAACGACGCCAGCGGCTGCCCCGGCGTGATTCGATGTCATCGATGCAATCGTCTTTGCGCTGAGGTAGCGCTTGCCGTTATAGGTTCCGCCATTCAGCAGCATTTGCAGGAAGCGCATGTAGTCCGCTGTCGTCGACACCATTCCGCCGCCGCCGCTCTCATATTTCATTACAACGCGTGGGTCGTTGACCATTGCGCCCGCCCCGATTGTGCGGTCGTTGGGGAAGGGCTCGGCGATGCGCGGATTTTTGGCCGGATCGGAGACGTAGAAACTTGTATCCTTCATGCCCAGCGGATCAAGAATACGTTCCTTCTCGAAGGCGAACAGCGATTTTCCAGAGACCACTTCGACGACGCGGCCTAGCACGTCAGTTGATTGGCTGTAGTCCCATGTCGTACCGGGCTGGTAGGCGAGCGGCTGCTGGGCCAAGCGTTCAACGAACTCAGTTGTGGTTGGGTCGCCTTCCCCCAACCTCGCCTCGACATAACTCTTCTTGACCAGCCCCTCACCGAAGAAGCCGTAGGTGAGGCCGGAAGTGTGCCGCATCAAATCTTGAACCGTCATCGCCCGGCGCGGTGCAACTAGATCAAGCGTCGCCTTGCCGGCGGCATCTACTTTTTCCACGCCAACCTTCACGTTGGAGAACGCGGGGATGTATTTTGCGACTGGGTCTTCAAGCGCGAGGCGGCCCTCCTCGACCAGCATCATAGCTGCCACCGTCGTGATCGGCTTCGACATCGAATAGATGCGGAAGATGGTATCCGCCGTCATCAACGCCTTCGTAGCCGGATCACGCACACCAAGGAATCGCTGATAAGCGATCTTGCCCCGTCGCACGATCGTGATCGTCGCTCCGGGGATCAAACCTTTGTCGATGTCCGATTTAATGAAACGCTCGAGATTGGCTAACCGCGCATCAGAAAATCCGCTTTCGGAATCGACACTCAGTGTGGGGCCTTCGGCAACGGCGGCTGGCGCAGTGAGAGCACTCTGACCAGCGGCGGCCAACAGCAGACAAATGGTTGTAAGGCGCATCGGCATTTCCCCTAGATCGTTCGAATTGTTATTATCAGGCTGGAATAACGACCCTAACGCTCGATCCCAAGTCTCGCAATCCGCAGTTCGCAATGGCACCCATGCCCGATCAAAATCTGGGCCTGATCATGACTGCAATTGGCCCGGACTGTTTTCGCTTTGTTGTCTACCGCCGCAGTCGCGACCACCGCATAAGCGGACGAACTTTGCGAGCACCGGGCTCGTCGCCGCCCCTAACCCCTCTTGCCCCGTGAAGCACAGGGAGAGGGGATTTCCGCGCGCCTGCATCCGCTCTATTGCCCCTTCGCGGAACCGCCTCAGGCGCCGATGGCCACAGAGATTCAAACTGAATCACCGCAAGGGCGTCAGGTAAAATAGGCGGCGGTGAGGATGGCTTGGAAGGGTATGCTGGCGACGACGTACTTCGCCGTGAACCTGCTGCCCTCGCCCGCACGATGCCTTTCTATGCGGCTGCGCAGATCCTTGGTCACGCCAATGTAGAGCGTGCCGTACTTTCGGCTCGCGAGCATGTAGATGAAGTAGGTGTGATCGCGCGGCACGTTTTCTGCTCAACTCCGTTGGCAGAGTGTGCAGCCTGCTGCGTTTCAGGGACCCCCGCCTGCGCGGCGGCAGGCAAGCCCCGCAACGGCAGCGGCGGCGACGAAACGCTACGTTCACCTCGCTGATCACGTCACCGTTTCAGACGTCAATAACCGGATGACTCTGAAAGCCGACGTGCGATAGACCCAAAGGCGAAGCAATGCATGATAGCGACACCGCGCGTGAACCCAGACCCACCAGTATCAAGCCGCCACAAAGTGCCGGCGATCGATAACAATCTGCGCCGTTTACGGAGTAGTTGGATAATCCGCTCTCGGTTTCAGCAAATGGAACAATATTAAAATTGCTTAGGCGGAACCGGTGGGAGGTTATTAAAGCGGCGTCGTCACAACGGCGGACCCAGAGGCACAGCCGGTGGGGCGTTACTATGGCGGCTCTCTACCAAAGCGATCCCACCGCCCACAATCGCGACACCGATCAGGAGGCAGACAGCTGGGTTTTTATCACAATACGTCGCCTCGGGCGCAGTCGACGCATTCATCCGAATGCCATTTACTGTCCCAACGTTGCTGCACCCGGCAATCGTCGCAGCGAGTAGCAACACTATCACAATCGTTCCTGGGTTATTTAACCGCACGCATGTGCCTCCGAATTCTCCGATGGCGTACCCCGACATGAAAAAGTGCGGCGGTACTGATAACGCGGTTTTGTACCTCTAGAACACCCAACCAAAGAGTTTCCTTAGACGACTCCACGCATAGTGCAGGTTCAGCGGGATCAAAACAGAGAAAGGCGGGATATCTCAAATTGCGGACAGCTGTTGTGTTTATGACACTACAAATAATCGCCTCTATTCCCGCCAGCTACAAATTAAACATTGTGCTACCAAAGACACCGCATTGCTTATTATCCGGTGCAACCCGATTCCCGTTGCAGCCCATCACGTCAGCTTTTCCGGCCTCAATGGCTGCATCGATCTGATGTCCGACAATTCGATCGCGGCGCGATCAGTCGTCTGCACAGCGTGAAACAGAAACGGCAGAAAGCCGTCACGCAAAATCGGCGGCGGTGAGGATGGCTTGGAACGGCACGCCGGCAGCGGCGAACGCTTCGGCGGCGCCTTCCTGGCGATCGACGGCGGTGATGACACCGAGCACGGTTGCGCCATCCCGGCGCACGGCTTCGATCGCCTTGAGCGCCGAGCCACCCGTCGTCGTCACGTCTTCCAGGATGATCACCCGTTTGCCGGCCAGCGTTTCGCCGCGTGGCAAGCCTTCGATTAGGCTTTGCGTACCGTGGTCCTTGGGCACTTTGCGAATGAAAAACGCCGGCATTGGATGATCTTCGGCCACGCTCACCGACGCCACCGACGCCGCCATCGGCACAGCGCCCATTTCAAGCCCGCCGACCGCGTCGCAGGCCTGGTCCTTCAGCGCGTCGAGGATCAGCAGCGCCAGCAGATAGGAACCCTGCGGGTCGAGCATGGTCGGCTTCATGTTGAAATAGAAATTAGATGTCCGCCCCGACGCCAGCTTGATCTCGACACCACTGCCGTAACTGCGCCGCCGCACGATCTCGATCAGTCGCATTTTGGCGGCTTGCGGCGTAATGGCGCTCGGCATGGGCGGATCTCATAACTGTTAAGTCAGCGTGCATGGCCCTCGTGGCATGGCACTGTCAAGCCGACGCGGCTCAATTCTCCACGATCTCAAGCGCAGCAAACGACACTGTCTACGCGCAAACCACAAATTCGATTTTGCCATCCTCGATCATAACCGCTAAACCCGACATCGCCGCCCATCAACTGCAGGATGCCCTATGTTCGATCCCGAGAACCCGCCGGAACTACAGACCAGCGGCTGGATCAACGCCGATAAGCCGATGACGCTTGCAGCGCTCAAGGGCAAGGTGGTCGCCGTCACGGCATTCCAGATGCTGTGCCAGGGTTGCGTGGAATTCGGCTTGCCGCAAGCCAAACGGCTGGCCGCCAAATTCAACCCCGCCGAAGTGGCCGTAATCGGCCTGCACAGCGTCTTTGAGCACCACGACGTCATGACGCCGGCGGCGCTACAGGTGTTCATGGCGGAATACAAGTGGCCCTTCCCCGTCGGCATCGACACGCCCAACGCGGATGGTCCACCCAAGACCATGACCGCTTACCAGATGCAGGGCACACCGACGCTGCTGCTGTTCGATCGCGGCGGACGCTTGAGGCGCCATTATTTCGGACGCCCCGACGATATGCAGATCGCGGCTGAGATCATGGCGATGGCGATCGAAGACGGGAATTCGCCGCGCGATCAGGCGGCATCCATCGAGCACAAGATCGGCCGCACCTTGCGCGCGCCGGCACATCATCATCACGATCATGAGCACAGCGAGCACGTGCACGGCCCCGGCTGCGGCCATGATCACCACCACTGAGCGAGTATCATGCGGACAGCCCCACCCGATCTTTCGCGCGCCGCCTACGTCGATCCCAGCGCGCTGCTGTTTGGCGCGGTAACCGTCGGCGCGGAAGTTTCGATCTGGCCCTACGCCGTGGTGCGCGCCGAGAGCGATACGATCGAAATCGGCGACTACGTCAATGTGCAGGACCACGTGATGGTCCACGTCGGCTATGGCAGCGGCACGCGCATCGGTGCCTATTCATCGATCACCCATCGGGTGGTGCTGCACGGCTGCACGATCGGCGAGAATTGCCTGATCGGCATCGGTGCGACGATCATGGATCGCGCCGTGATCGGCGCCAACTCGATCATCGCCGGACACACCTTTGTGCGCGAGGACGCCGTCATTCCACCGAATTCCATCGTCATGGGAACGCCGGGAAAGGTCGTCGCCGTCAGAAACAGCTTCGTCGCCAACCGCTTGAACGCCTGGCTTTATCATCGCAATGCGCTGGCCTATCGCCGCGGCAATCATCGGGCGTGGGAGGGGCCGGAATATCATCTGGCAGCAGCCGCCGAAAAAGCGCGTCTCGCGGCCGAGTTCTTAAAACTTTTTCCGACCGGTTGATCAACCGCCCACCCCCAAACTCAGCGCCACACTCACCGACCAGGCAGCACGATCACAGTGGTTTCGGCTGGCAACGTTTTGGCGCTGACGACCATATCTGCGGATGGCGCCATTTCCACGGGGAATTCCGACTTGATCCGTTCGAGAAAGCGCGCCAGCGTATTCTGGTTGAAATAATGCATGGGCAGCACCATGCGCGCCCGCAAGGCGCGGATCACATCGATCATGCCCGCGATATCCATGGTGTAGCCGCCGTCCACCGGCACCATCACGATATCGAGCTGCCCGATGGCTGCCAGTTGGTCGGGCGTCAGCGTGTGATGCAGGTGGCCGAGATGCCCGATGCACAGTCCGGCAACTTCGAATATGAATATCGAATTGCCGTGGCTGATCGCGCCGCCGCTCCAATCACGAATATTGGTCGCAACATTGCGGATGTGCACGTCCTTGATTTCGAGGTCGTGCTTCACCGGCCCACCCTCTGGGCTCCAGCCGCGTAAAACGTGCGCGATTTTTGGATCCGGGAAATCTGTGTAGTGCGATGAATGCGCGCGATTCATCGTCACCACGTCGGGCATTACAGGCGAGCGCACATAGTCGTTGTAATCGGTCACGATGCGCACGCCGCCGCTGGATTCAACCAGGAACGTCGCATGTCCGATGAAGCTCAGACGTACATCGGTCGAGGCCAGCGCCGCGGTCCCGTGCGCCGCCAGATAAACTCCGCGCGGTATCCCCGCCACCGCCAGACACCGGCTGATCGGCGCTGCCGCAGATGACGAAACCGTGCCAATCAATGCGATCGCCGACCAGGCCAGCGTAACGGTCAATGCCATAGCGACTGCAATGGTATGGCCTGCACACTTCATGGCAGCACGCCTCGGATTGGTTGGCCCTGACGCCGATCGGATGGACGGCACGCATCGCATGTTTTGCACACCCAGCGGGCCTCGTCACCCCCCGGATGACCGCACGACCGTCCGGTGCTCTAGCTGCTTCACCCAAAATGAAAAATTCCGCTTCACCAATTCAAACCGGCGCAAACCTCGTAATGAGGCCTGCGCCAGTTTGAAGTGCGGTCGAGGTGGTACTATTCTTTCTTGTTCGCCCAATACAGCAGGATCTGATTGTCCGCCCGCTGCACAATATCCACTTTCTTGGATACGCCCCAGGCCAGCGCCTGTTGGTGCAGCGGAATGTGGCTGACTTCGTCGGTCATGATCTTGTAGGCATCAACGATCATCTGGTCGCGTTTGGCGATGTCGGTTTCCGTCAGGATCTTGACTGACAACTCGTCGACCTTCGGATTGCAATAGCCGCCGTAGCTGGCTTGCGCCGCCGGGCTGACCTTGCCATTGCCTTCGCCGTCGCGGCAGGTGGCATGGCTGGCGATCACGTTCCAACTATCACCCGAGCCCGGCGACCAGCCCAGCAAGCTGAACGAACAGTCGTAGGCCTTGCCACGCGTCGGGCCGCATTTTTCAAAGAACTTGGCCTTGGGTTGTGCATTGAGCTTAGCCTTGATGCCGATGCGCGCCAGCATGCCCGTGACGGCCTGACAGATCGCCTCGTCGTTGACATAGCGGTCGTTGGGGCAGTCCATCACCAGCTCGAAGCCATCGGGATAACCGGCTTCGGCGAGCAATTTTTTCGACGCTTCCGGATCGTACGGCAGACGCTTGAATTCACCCGCACGCTTGAAGAACGCCGGCGTGATCATCAGCGGCGACGGTGTCGACGATCCCCGCATGACCTTCGTCTTGATCGCTTCGATATCGACAGCCTGATAGAACGCCTTGCGGACGCGTACATCCTTGAAGGGGTTCTTGCCCTTGACGCTGGAGTACAGCAGTTCGTCGCGGTATTGATCGAAATTCAGGAAGATCGTGCGAATTTCCGGTCCGGTCATGACGCGCGCATTGGCCGAGGCATTGACGCGCTCGATGTCCTGCAGCGGCACGGGGTCCATCAAATCTATTTCGCCCGACAGCAGCGCTGCGACGCGCGTCGCATCAGACTTGATGGTCTGGAAGATGACCTCGTCGAGATTGTGCTCCTTCTTGCCCCACCAGTTCGGATTAGCCTTAAACACCGTTTTTACGCCCGGCTCATGGCTGACGATCATAAATGCGCCAGTGCCATTGGACTTCAGCGCGAACGGTTGTAGTGACGTCGCTTTTGGCGACTGAACGGCTGCGCAACCCGCCGTCTCGCAATATTTCTTCGACCACATATGCCAGCTGTCCCACTCGGCGTGCAGAATGGGGTTGGGCGTCTTGAGAATGAAATCGACCGTGTAGTCGTCGACCTTGACAGCCGTCATGTCGGCGGGAACGCGGCTCTTGATCTGGCTGTCGGCGGACTTAACGCGATCCAAAGAGAACAGCACGTCGTCGGCGGTGAAATCTTCGCCGCCATGGAACTTGACGCCCTTGCGCAGATAGAAGCGCCACTTGAGGGGATCGACGACTTCCCATTTTTCCGCCAGCGACGGCGCGATCTGCAGGTTCTTGTCCCGGGTGGTCAGCGCTTCCATGACGTTGCTCATGGCGCCGATCGTGAATGTCTCGTTGATCGAATAGGCGTCAAGCGCGTTGAGATCGCCCTGAAACGCATATTTCAAAGTAACTGCGCCGGCATTTGCGGCGCCGAGCCCGAGGGCCAACACCCCGCCGAGCCAAATCGACTTGAACTTCATAGAGCACTCCCCGATGGGTTTCGCGGACATCCCGCTGCCCGCTCGCGCACGGTATCAAGGATAAACCTCGACAGCCCGGCACAGCGACGGCGGCAAATACTGGCGGAACTTCCGAGCCGGGTCTAGCCGAGAAATGCACAACAAATCGGCAATCGAGTTGCCAACCGAGCGGTGGCGCGCGTTACCCCGCCACCGTCGCCAGTTCTTCGAGGATGGCCGAACCCATCTCGGCAGTGCCGACCTTGCGCATGTTGGGCTGCATGATGTCGCCGGTGCGGAAGCCGCGCGCCAGCGTGCCGGCGATGGCCTTGTCGATCAGATCGGCCTCCTTCGACATGTCGCACGAATAGCGCAACGCCATGCCGTAGCTGGCAATCGCTGCGATCGGATTGGCCAGCCCCTGGCCGGCGATGTCGGGTGCCGAGCCGTGCACGGGCTCATAGAGCGCCTTGCGCTTGCCGGTCTTGGGATCGGGCGCACCGAGGGATGCCGACGGCAACATGCCGATCGAGCCGGTCAGCATGGCGGCTTCGTCCGACAACATGTCGCCGAACAGGTTATCGCAGACGATCACGTCGAACTGTTTGGGATTGCGCACCAGCTGCATGGCGCAAGCGTCTGCCAGGATGTGCTCGAGCTTGATATCCTTGGCTTCTTTGGCGTGTAGCGCGGTAACCACTTGGTTCCACAGCAGGCCGGTGACCATGACGTTGCGCTTTTCGGCGGAATGCACTTTGCCGCTGCGCTTGCGCGCCAGATCGAACGCGACGCGGGCGATGCGTTCGATCTCGTGGGTTGAATAGACGGTGGTATCGACGGCGCGGCGCTCGCCGTTCTCCAGTGTCACGATCTCCTTCGGCTGGCCGAAATAGGTCCCACCCGTCAGCTCGCGCAGGATGAGAATGTCGAGGCCTTCGACCAACTCGCGCTTCAGCGACGAGGCTTCGGCCAGCGCCGGATAACAGAGCGCCGGACGGAGATTGGCGAACAGGTCGAGATCCTTGCGCAAGCGCAGCAGGCCGGCCTCGGGCCGATGCTCGTAGGCTACTTTGTCCCACTTCGGCCCGCCGACGGCGCCGAACAGAATGGCGTCGGCTATTTGCGCTTTTGCGACGGTTTCGTCGGTGACGGCTACGCCATGCGCATCATAGGCACAGCCGCCGACCAATGCGGTCTCGGTCTTGAAGGACGCTTTGCCCTGCTTGGAGAAGAACGCGATGACGCGCTCGACTTGCGCCATCACTTCGGGGCCGATGCCGTCGCCTGGGAGCAGGAGGAGGTTGTGGGTGGTCATGACCGGGTGTGCCGCTACTGGAGTTGAAGTGAAGCGCACTGCTAGCGGCAGACGCCAGGGGATGCAACGGTCTCGTTGGCTGCAGTCGTTCAGCCGGCAGGGCAATTCAATTCATGCTCTTATGACGCCACAAACTTTGTTGCCACCCCACTCCCTTGCCTGCCCCAGCGAAGGCAGGGGTGGGTAGGACCCAGCGTGCCACCTTCTCAGGCTTGAGATTGTGGCACCCTGGGTCCCAGGGACAAGCCCTGGGATGACAGTGGAGGGGCGGCGAGCTTGAGAATTGAATTGCCCCCGGTCAGCCAGCCCCCGGACATCGGCCCGTGCCCGCCCCAACGATCGAGCAACTCCACCACGGTTGCAGCACCGCCAACACATAGGGGTCCAAGCCGGCGGCCAGCGCGAACGCGACAACGCCGGAGACGAGCACCAGCCCCAACACCCAGGAAAATTTTGCGCCGGCCGTCCGCGCAGTCATCCGGCTCGCTGCCAGCCAATAGACGAGCCACAACAACGCGACGACCACGAACGAGTAAGCGGGAATGACCGTCAGCAATCCATCCGTCGTGCTACCCTGCCCGGTCCGCAGGATCAGGCCCGACACCGCGAAATACGGTGTAAAAAGTAAAACCAACATGACGGCGGCGATAGCCGCGGTAACGTCAAAACCGACTTGCAGCGCTTGGGCCAATGACATGCGGTGCGGCACACTACGGCGCGGGACCAATTGCAGTAGCGCCGACAGGATAATTCCGAATGCAACCGGTGTGAACACGAGATCGAGCAGATACACCAATCCGCGCGGAAAAAAGGTCCACAAGTCATCTGGGAACGGGCGGCCTGCTTGGCTCTTGATCGTTACGATCAGCCACAGCAAAAGCAACACGACGATGGCAACGAGTGAACCCACTCTCCAAAGCCGCCGGAACGCGCGACCGGCCTCGCCCCACCCGGGTGCGGCGACGACATCGCTCGACGTCCTGAACGCAAGAAATACCGCGATGAGCCGCCGAACATCCAATAGGTACGATCGCGGCCAGCCCAAAACCCACGCCAACATTTGTCCCCCGCCTCGAAGTCGCTCGGTCCAAGTCCCGTGGCAGTTTATGCGAAGAAAATTCGACTGTCGCCCGACATGAACGAGTAGGCTTCAACAGCCATGCGCGATCAGTATGGCGGTGTTCGAGGCAGCCAGCGGAACGACGCGACGCGCGTGAAAATCAGAGAGAACACCCCCGATGGGGTGGCTGTCGCCATCGGCCAACGACACCCGTCAAGCTAGGCACCTACCCAGTCGCGCGGCGCGAGATTTTCTGCCATCAATCACTGCATCCCAGGTCACGAGGGGGCGGCTCATGAGCGGGCATGACTTCCGGCCGGGAGCCGTGCCGCAGTTTTTTCGCCCGCATGCAAATGTGAGCGGACAATCCGGTCGAAGCCACCTTGGCGATATCGGACTGCAGATTGCGGATTAATGCCGGTCCAATGGGCGGATATTCTCACACCTAGCCCTGGCTCGATTGACGACATCCGGATGCAAAACGCCGGAGACCGAATGTGCCTGATCAGCACACGGATCGAGCGAT
>JANXWC010000189.1 GCA_025351355.1 Hyphomicrobiaceae bacterium | reverse complement strand
GGTATCGGGATTGGTTTTAAGCCGCTTCACAATCTCTTTGTTCAGCAATCCCTCGGCGGCCAGCAGCACAATCTGAGCGCGACGCGCCAAGCCTTGGGATGTGCGCCGCCGCCGCGCAAGCCCCTCCAACTCGCGCCGAGTCTCTGCTGACAATTCGATCCGAAGTGCCGCTCTGCTCATGGAAAATCCCCGCGAATCAACGCAACGATAATCCCACGAATTTATCGATCGGGACACTAGGGTCGTTCCGTGATTCAACTAAAGCCGGAACGATCCTAGCCGCATTTCCGCGGTGTAACCCAACAGGCGCGCCTGAAATTGCAGTGTTGGGTTACGGTGCAACAACGCGCCTAACCCAACCTACATCTGTCGTCGTCACTGCCGCTGTACGATCACGCAAAAAAAGAGGCGGTGCATGGGGCACCGCCTTTTCGGTTGTCTCTAATCTGTGCTTTGAGCGATCAGAATTTGACGCCCAGGCCGACGCGAACTTCCTGCGTCTTGTAGGCCACGCTGGATGGTCCGTTGTGTACGAAGTTGCTCGTGCCGTGATCGGCATAAAGGTATTCGATCCGGCCGATGAGGGCCGAATTGCCTTTCGTCAGAAAGGCGTGCTCAAGCCCCGCGCCGGCGATCCAACCGCCGGCAGTCGTTGTCTGAACGCCACCGGCGAGCGGCAGATAATTTGTGCTGTAGCGCAGCCAAGCGGCGCCGCCCGTTACATAAGCAAGCGAATGTCCGAACGCCAAGCCGGCACGTGCCCGCAAACTAGACCGCCAACTCTCGCTGATCTGATATTGTTCGGTGCCACCATTGCCCGACAGCGCGACACTGTTGCCGCCTACGCCGGAAATGTCGCCCTCGATGCCGAGCACGACATTGTTGAACTGATAATTGTAGCCAACGAAACCACCCGCCGCCGAACCGTTTCCCGATTGGACATGTTGCGCCGTCGGCGCGTAATTCGGAATATTGACGCTGGCTCGGCTCCAGCGTTCGCCAACGTCCAAACCGGCGTAAAAGCCGGTCCAGGAAAATGCACCGCCGTCAGCCTTTGCGACTGTCGCGCCGCACATCACGGCTGCGCCCAAGAGCGCGGCTGAAGTCAATTTGCACAAATTCATGACGCTAACACCCTTCAACACCAATCTATCGATACTCTGGAAATCACTGGTATCGGTCGCTGACCCGCATCAGCACCCCTCAGGGCAGATTAGGTGGAGTGGTGGCACAAGAGATAGTGCTGATGAGCAACACGTTAAAGAAATATTAAGAAGTTTCAGTGCCGCGAATGGTTTAGCGCTCGGCCTTGCCAAGGCTGGTGCGGCGCGGCAGAACTTGGGCCGCTTCATCCCATCGCTGGAAACACGCTCATGTCCAAGACTGTTCTCACTTCACCATCCGGCAAAGCCATCGGGCCCTATTCTCTGGGCATCGGCGCCGGCGACTATGTCTTTCTGTCCGGTCAGATCCCGCTCGATGGAGCCACCGGCAAGCTGGTCGACGGCGGCATCGAGGCGCAGACACAACAGGTATTCGACAACATCAAGCCGTTGCTCGCCAACGCCGGCGTAACCATGGAGCATGTGGTGAAAGCAACGGTCTTCATGACCGACTTGAAAGAGTTCGCGGCCATGAATGGGGTCTACGAAAAGAACGTCGTGGCGCCCTACCCGGCGCGCTCCACGATCCAAGTCGCCGGATTGCCAATGGGCGCCAAAGTCGAGATCGAAATGATCGCCTGGCGCGGCGCGAAATAAGCGGGTCAATTGGCGAGGCACTTGATGCACGACTGTAAAATTTTCGAACTTGGGTCATTCCCATTACAGCGCGGTCTGACGCTGCCCAATGCGAAACTGGCCTACCAGACCTATGGCACGCTGGCGCGGGACAAACGAAATGCCATTCTCTATCCGACATCGTACGGCGCGCAACACACTGATATCGATTGGCTGATTGGTTCCGGCAAAATCCTCGATCCCGACCGCTACTTCATCATCATCCCCAATCAATTCGGTAACGGCTTGTCGTCGTCGCCGAGCAATCTTGCCGACCCGTTCGGGCGTGGCCGCAGTCCCGTGTTCACGCACTGGGATAATGTGCAGGCCCAAAAGCGATTGCTCGACGAAGTCTTCGCCATCGACAAACTGGCTCTGGTCTACGGCTGGTCGATGGGTGGCCAGCAGGCGCTCCATTGGGGCGCGATATACCCCGACCGTGTCGAACGCATTGCGGCCCTGTGCACGTCGGCGCGAACGTCTCCGCACAACCAGGTATTTCTGGACGGCATCCGCGCCACTCTGACCGCTGACGCCACATGGCGAAATGGCTACTTTGCTGAAAAGCCGATCACCGCAATCCGCGCATTTTCTCGCGTCTATGCAGGATGGGCGCTGAGCCAGGCCTTCTACCGCGAGGAGTTGTGGCGCGGCTTGGGCTATGCGTCCCTTGAAGACTTTTTGGTGCGCAACTGGGAAGGTAACTTCCTGCGCCGCGCGGGAGAAGACCTGCTGTCGATGATCGAGACATGGCGACAATCCGACATTTCCGATAACTCGATCTATTCAGGCAATCTTGCCCAGGCGCTCGGCTCGATAACCGCGCGTTCCGTCATCACGCCGTCAACGACCGATCTCTACTTTACCGCCGAAGACAGCGAGCGCGAAACCCGCTTGATGCACAACGCCACTTTCAAGCCCCTTAAATCGATTTGGGGACATCGTGCCGGAAACCCTGTCGGCAATCCAGCTGACACGGCATTCATTTCGCAGACGATTTCTGAACTCTTATCTACGTAGCATCCCGGCCACGCGTTGCGCACCGACGCGGTCTGTCAATTCGCGTGCCAGGTCACACAATTGCCCGGGACGATAAGGCTTTGCCAGAAACCGGTCATATCCCGGGCCGGAAGCGAACGGCAAAGACTGCGGATTTAGTGCCGACGTCAATACGATCGGCAACGTGTTGCCTGCTTTCCGCAGCGCACTGATCATATCCACTCCGGTCATATTCGGCATGTTGTTATCGGTGATGATCAGGTCGAACTGCTCCGAAGCTGCCGCTTCCAACCCTTGCCTGCCGTCCTTGGTGACCACCACTTCAAATCCAGCGTCTTCCAAGTCGACCATGGTACCAAACGCGATAAGCATTTCGTCCTCGACCACAAGGATCCGCTTGCGCATAGGGAATCGTGCAATATTTTCTCCTCCAGTTTTCATGTCATTTCCAACGTATGAGTTGCGGGGGCTGACGCTCACGCGCGGTATGCTCATGAAATGTCTTTGCGACTTATTCGTTCCATCGACTATTTTAAAAAAACCATTCAAATCAACGATTAAGGCGCACACGTGCAAAAATACCGGCTTTACTGTGGCGAAAGTCACACATTCCGGTTCTGACTCATTTGCGCTCTGATTTTCGCTCCGCTCGCGGCTTCTGCTTGCTTCGGATCGCGCCCTATGGGATGCCGACCGCCTTGCAAGCGAGGCTTTCGACGTCGATGGCGACCTACAAATCAGATTTCCTCAACATCCTCGCCGAGCGAGGCTTTCTTCATCAATGTTCGGACTTCGTCGCGCTGGATGCGCTGGCGGCGAAGGGCAAAGCAGTCGGCTATGTCGGCTATGATTGCACCGCCCCGTCGCTCCACATCGGCAATTTCCTGACGATGATGATGCTGCATTGGCTGCAACAGTCCGGTAACAAGCCGATCACATTGATGGGAGGCGGCACCACCAGAGTGGGCGACCCGTCGGGCAAAGACGAGGCGCGCGCGATCCGTTCGATCGAGGAAATCGACGCTAACAAAGCCAGCATCCGCGGCGTTTTCGCGCGCGTGCTGAAATTCGGCGACAGTGCCACCGACGCCGTCATGATCGACAATGCCGATTGGCTGACCAAGCTCAATTGGATCGAAATGCTCCGCGACGTCGGTAAACATTTCTCGGTCAACCGTATGCTGGCAATGGATTCCGTCAAATTGCGTCTCGAGCGTGAGCACGAGATGAGCTTCATCGAATTCAACTACATGATCTGCCAAGCCTATGACTTCGTCGAACTGGCCAAGCGCCTGGGGTGCAACCTGCAGATGGGCGGCTCCGACCAGTGGGGCAACATCATCCAGGGCGTCGATCTCGGCCGCCGCATGGGGTTGTCCGATCCGCTGTTTGCCCTGACGACCCCGCTGCTGACAACATCCTCCGGCGCGAAAATGGGAAAAACGGTCGCCGGTGCTGTGTGGTTGAATGAGGACCAGTTTTCCCCGTACGATTTCTGGCAATATTGGCGTAACACCGAGGATGGCGATGTTGCCCGCTTCCTCAAGCTGTTTACAATCCTGCCTCTAGATGAGATCGCCAAGCTTGCAGCGCTTCAGGGCGCTGAAATCAATGAGGCAAAAAAGGTGCTGGCAACGGAAGCCACCGCTTTACTGCATGGCCGGCCCAAGGCCGATGCAGCCGCGGCAAGCGCGCAAAAAACCTTTGAACAGGGCGGTATCGGCGGCGAACTGCCGATCATCGAAGTGCCTCGCGCCGACATCGACAACGAACTCAGCGTTGTCGCAGCCTTCGTGACGGCCGGCCTTGTCAAATCAAACGGCGAAGCGCGCCGTCAAATCCAGGGTGGCGGCTTGCGCGTGAATGATGCGCAAGTAGCCGACGAAAAGGCGAAGCTTACCGGCAAGGATATTTCGACCGACGGCATCATCAAGCTAAGTCTGGGTAAGAAAAAACACGTGCTGATCAGGCCGGTCTGATATCGATTGCGCCGGCACGGCGGCCTTTGTGGACGCACGGAAGCGGGTGCGGCGCGATCTCGCAATGCAGTAGCGCCGCGCGCACCAGATCGATGACCGGATTGCTCGGCCGTCCGTGCAACTCAATGAGTGCAATCTGGCGCTTTATCGGCGGGTCGAGCGGTAGCACCATTACCCCTGGCATCGGGTGCGCTGCCATAATGCCCGGTACAATCGAAATACCTAATCCGGCAGCGACCGCAGCACGGCAAGCCTCAAGGCTATGCATTTCGACGTAACCTAGCGGTGTCTGGCCATTGGACTTGAACCATTTATCGGCAAGCGTCGTCTGCACGTCGCCGACGTTTTGCGTCACAAAGGGCGCGCTCGCCATCAGCGCCGGAGTAGCGACCTTGGGTGTCGGAGTAAAGTAGTCCTCAGGCACGATGGCGCTCACCAGATCTTCCAGAAACGGGTGCACGGCTAGATTGACGTCGGCCAATGGGAGCGACACAAGCGCGAGGTCGAGCACGTGACTGCGAATATCGTCAGCCAGTCGATCCGACGACGATAGCGCCACCGACAGTTGCAGTTGAGGATAGTCCCGTTTGAGCCTGCGAACCACATCGCGGGCGAGATAAGTCAGCGTCGTCATAGTCATGCCGATGCGTACCTGCTGACCGGACTGGTTGCGCAACAACTGCATGGCTGTCAGCGCTTCGTCGTTCTCGCTCAAAATACGATTGGCGTGCCGCAGCATCTGCACACCGGCCTCCGTCGGAAGCGGTTTTTTGCTCGCCCGATCAAGCAACTGCACGCCGCAGCGCGCTTCAAGTTCCCTAACTTGCAAGCTTACCGCGGGCTGCGACAAGTTCAGTCGTTTTGCGGCAGCAGTAAAACTGCCGAGTTCAACAACTTCAATAAATGTTCGCAACTGATCGGGATTCAAGGCGCGCATTCAACTCGCCTCCAGTTAACTGTTGATACAACATGCAGGCAGACAAAATTCAGATCAATCGAAGTGCTGCCCACAAATTAGGCAGATAATCTCTTAACGTACCACTTTCTTTGTGCGAGATCAATAAATCGGGAAGCGCTTGCAAAGAGATATCGCACGCTCTTTTACGGCATGTTCGATCTGTGCGTCGCCTGCTTCGCCATTCTTCGCGAGCCCGTCCAGCACTTCCACAATCATTTTCCCGATTTCGCGAAATTCGGCCGCGCCAAAACCGCGCGTAGTACCCGCGGGTGTGCCGAGGCGAATGCCAGACGTGACAAATGGTTTCGCCGGGTCGAAAGGGACGCCGTTTTTGTTGCAGGTGATGTGCGCGCGACCGAGTGCAATTTCACTGGCCTTGCCAGTAACGTTTTTGGGGCGCAGATCGACCAGCAGCAAATGATTGTCTGTGCCGCCAGTAACGATATCGAAGCCTCCGGCCTTGATCGTTTCAGACAATACCCGCGCATTCTCCACGACCGATTTGGCGTAAACCTTGAATTCCGGCTGCAACGCCTCCTTGAAGGCAACAGCCTTGGCCGCGATCACGTGCATCAGCGGGCCACCTTGCAAGCCCGGAAATACCGCCGAATTGATCTTCTTGGCGATATCCTCGTCATTGGTCATGATCATGCCGCCGCGCGGGCCGCGCAGCGATTTGTGGGTCGTCGTGGTCACCACATGCGCGTGCGGAACGGGCGAGGCATGGGCGCCACCGGCAACAAGACCGGCGATATGCGCCATATCCACCATCAGATAAGCACCCACCGCATCGGCGATTTCACGGAAGCGCGCAAAGTCCCAGCCGCGCGAGTAAGCCGTGCCGCCGGCAATAATAAGTTTCGGCTTATGGGCATGCGCAATTTTTGCGACTTCGTCCATGTCGATCAACTGGTTGTCGCGGCGCACACCATACGGAACCACCTTGAACCACTTGCCGCTCATGTTGACAGGCGAGCCGTGGGTCAGGTGCCCGCCTGAATTAAGATCCAGGCCCATGAACGTATCGCCCGGCTGCAGCAGCGCCAGGAACACGGCTTGGTTCATCTGGCTGCCGGAGTTCGGCTGCACATTGACAAATTTCGCGCCGAACAGCTGTTTCGCGCGTTCGATGGCCAGTATTTCGGCCTGATCCACGTACTGGCAGCCGCCGTAGTAGCGCTTGCCGGGATAGCCCTCGGCATACTTGTTAGTCATCACCGATCCGACCGCCTCAAGTACCGCCCGCGATACGATATTCTCCGACGCGATCAACTCAATTTCATGGCGTTGACGGTCGAGTTCGCGCGTGATGGTGCCGAACAGCTCGGGGTCTGCGTCGGCCAATGGGGTCGCAAAGAATGAGTTGGCGGCGCCGGAGCGAGCCTTGGAGGATGACATAAGAGCCTCGCAGGAGGGGAATTTAAGCACGTTTCGGCGCGACTTAGCATGTGCAGCGAATGGCGACAAGGCGAGCTGCTTTCTTCACCGCGAGCGTCGCCTACGCGACATTGGTAGTCTTTACATTGAAGATTTCAATTGTGATCGTAAGCGTATCATGACAATTGCGTGCCAAATCACGCCTCTCGTAAAATTCTTCCGAACGCCCAATTCGAGCCACCGCTGCATGATCTTTGGAAAGAAGAATGTCCCACGCCCCGGAGAAAAGCGCCGAACCCTGCGACAAAGCGAAAATGCTGCTGTTTTCATTCTTCTGCCAGCAGGTGAACGACTGCCATGTGTCTTAAAGAATAGATCGGACAAAGGCGCCTTGCTCGTCGTGACTTCGGTGCTCGGCATTCCCGCCGAGTTCGACCTTCAGTTGGGCAGTCTGCGGCAGCGCGTTGCCGTAGTTCGCCGTGACGTCGGCAAGATCGCCGTAAAATTTGTGTAAATTCCGCTACCGATAGCGTCCGGATTTTGCGTGGTAATGCACCGCGACACCGGTACTCTGTGGTCAGGGTGAAATTCGCTTTGAGGACGTCGATGCCACGTGTCATTACGATCATCTGTTGTCTGCTGGTTGTGCTGGCGGCCCCGCTCTGGCTGTTGATGGCGGGTTTTTCCCCGATGTTGTTTGATGGCGGCACAAATATGAGCGCTCTGCAACGACTGTCCGGTGGCCTGATCATCGCGCTCGTTTTGATCGCGCCCATCTGGGTCGCGTTCTTCGCGTGGCGAACCGCTAAGGCGTGGCGCACTCGACGCGTTACACCGGCGTTGCTAATGGCATTTCCGGGTACACTGATCATCGCGCTGCTGGTGGCGATCAACCTCAACGGCTTCGCACCGTGATTTGAGGAAGGCCGTGCCGATGCCGGACAAGTCAGAGGCTTTCCCGGTCCATCTGCCGCTGACCAGCAGCCGTTGGGTATTCCTTGCGCTTGCCTGTGTTGCGGTCGTCATGTCCTTGACGACCTGGTTTTCGGCCACCGCCGTTGTTCCCGAACTTACGCGCCATTGGCAGCTGAGCCCGCAAACGGTCGCCTGGCTGACCAACGGTGTCCAGGCCGGCTTCGTGACGGGTGCCTTGCTGTCCAGCTATTTTGCACTTTCCGACCGTTGGCCGCTGCCGCGCATGATGGCGCTGTCCGCTGTGGCTGCCGCCGCGGCCAACGCCATCCTGCTCGCCGACCCGCCTGCCGCCCTCGCCGTCGCCGCCCGTTTCGCCACCGGATTTGCGCTGGCGGGCGTCTATCCTCCCGCCATGAAGCTGATGGCCACCTTGTTCCGCACCGGGCGCGGATTGGCACTCGGCCTCCTGATCGGAGCACTCACCCTGGGATCTGCGCTGCCGCATTTAGTGCGCGCATCGGGGGCCGGCATTGATTGGCGTGTCGTAGTCATCGTCAGTTCTCTCGCCAGCCTGGGCGCCGCCACAATTTTCGCACTCGCTCTTCGCGAAGGACCCTATCCATTCGCGAGAACCAAGGTAGATCCCGGCCAGCTCGGCGCCATTCTCCGCAACCGCCCCTTGATGCTCGCCAACGCCGGTTACTTCGGCCACATGTGGGAGCTCTATGCCATGTGGGGATGGTTTCTTGCCTACGCGCGCGCGGCCAACGAGACGACCGCCCCACCTTTAGTCGACAATCCGTCTGCCCTCACGTTTTGGGTTTTGGCGGCCGGCGTGCCTGGCTGCGTTGTCGCGGGCGCTCTTTCTGATCGCCTGGGACGTTGCCTGACCACGGCTTGCGCCATGCTGATCTCTGGATCGTGTGCGGTGGCCATCGGCTTCGCCTACACCGGACCCAGTTGGTTGTTCGTCGGCATTGCTCTGGTATGGGGTCTCACCATCGTCGCCGATAGTGCGCAGTTCTCGGCGTCGATCACCGAGTTGGCCGACAGCCATCTCGTCGGTTCCGCGCTGGCCTTCCAGATGGGCGTCGGCTTTGCCATTACGATTGTTGCCATCTGGCTCGTACCGTTAATCGCGGACACATTGGGAGGCTGGCGTTGGGCATTTCTGATCCTCGCTCCCGGCCCATTGCTTGGCGCCTGGGCCATGCTCGGCCTGCGTCGCCGGCCCGAGTCCGTCCAGATGGCCGGTGGCCACCGTTGATCTCCACGAAGCCGCTCAACGATGCCGCTTGCAAGTCATTACCCGCGCGAGGCATGCTTCCGAGCCGCGTGCCGTCTTCGAGGCTTGAATGTCCGCCGATCCCGTCGACTACCAGACCCTCGTTTTCCCTTACGCCCGCTCGTCCGATCAGCAGGCCTCTAAGCCAGTCTCCCATCCTGTCGTCATCGCCGGCGCGGGGCCTGTCGGTCTCTCGGCGGCCATCGATCTGGCGCAGGCCGGCCACCCTGTATTGCTGCTCGACGATGACGATCGCTTGTCGACCGGCTCGCGCGCCATCTGCTTCGCCAAGCGCACGCTAGAGATCGCCGATCGGCTCGGCGTCGGCCAGCGCTTCGTCGATAAGGGCGTCACCTGGAACACGGGCAAGGTCTTCCTGCGTGATGATCTGTTGTACAGTTTCGACCTGCTGCCCGAGCGCGGGCATCGCCGTCCCGCCTTCATCAATCTGCAGCAGTACTACGTCGAAGGCTACTTGCTGGACCGTGCGCGCGAACTGCCGAACTTGGAAATTCGCTGGAAGAACCGTGTTGTCGATGTGAAATCCCAATCCGACGGTGCCTTGATCGACATCGTGACGCCGGACGGCACCTACCAATTGCACTGCGACTGGCTGATCGCCGCCGATGGAGGTCGCAGCGCCATCCGCCGCGCGCTTGGATTTGAGAGCAAAGGCCAGACGTTTCGAGATCGCTTCCTGATCGCCGATGTTCGCATGGTCGCAGATTTCCCGGCCGAGCGCTGGTTCTGGTTTGATCCGCCGTTCCATCCAAAGCAGTCTGTCCTGCTGCATCAGCAGCCCGACGACATCTGGCGCATTGATTTTCAACTCGGCTGGGATGCCGATCCCGAGGTCGAGAAGCAACCCGACCGCGTCATACCACGCGTCCAGGCCTTGCTCGGCAAAGACGCCAAATTCGAAGTCGAGTGGGTCAGCGTCTATACCTTCGGTTGCCAGCGCATGGAAAAATTCCGTCACGGTCGCGTGCTGTTTGTCGGCGACAGTGCCCACGGCGTCTCCCCGTTCGGTGCGCGCGGCGCCAACAGCGGTGTCCAGGATGCCGACAATCTCGCGTGGAAGCTAAGTCTCGTGTTAGCCGGCAAAGCCCGCGAAAATTTGCTCGACAGTTTCGACGTCGAACGGGTTCAAGCCGCCGAAGAAAACATCTTGAATTCAACCCGCAGCACCGATTTCATAACGCCAAAAACCGCTGTCAGTCGCGCCTTCCGTGATGCCACTTTGGAACTCGCGCGCAAGTGGCCGTTCGCCCGCCGTCTGGTCAACAGCGGTCGTCTCTCGCTGCCCACCATGTACGCGCATTCGCCACTTAATACGCCCGACACCGCGTCGTTCGCTGGCACAATGGGGCCCGGCGCGCCTGCCGCCGATGCACCTATTCGCATTAACACCGCCCCGGATTGGTTTCTCACCCAGTGCGGCAATGAATTTGTGCTCGTCACATTTCTCGACGTCGGCAGTTTATCATTGCTGACTCCCGCTGCCTTAGCCTCTCTGGCGTCCGCCCGTGTTCCCGTGCGGCTGCTCAATGTCGTGCCCCCCGGCACGCGTCCCCATGCCGCGCTGATCGAGGACGCCGATGGCTATCTGGCGCAGCGCTTCGACGCACGGCCCGGCACCACCTACCTCTTGCGGCCCGACCAGCACGTCGCGGCCCGCTGGCGTGCCTTTGATGTCGACGCCGTTCTCGCCGCACTCGACAGAGCGCTCGGCCAAGCGGAGCGCACCCCATGACCACACCACTGAATACTCACCTTAATTTCCCCGCACCTGACGATTTTTATGAGGCCCTCATCGCGCTCCATCGCGATCTGACGCCCGCTCAAAGTGAATTGGTCAATGCTAAGCTCATCTTGTTACTGGCCAACCACATTGGCGACCCGACCGTCCTTGCTGCCGCGATGGCCGCCGCCAGAGCCCGAATCGACGTCACCGCTCAGTCGCCGGATCAAAATTAAATAGCGTAAAATCAGAAGGTTGAAAACAAAACGACGGCGTCAGTCGCGTCGACCATTTGGATTGCGGCGGGGCAATGAATATATACGCGAATTATCTCGATGACAGGGGTTCATATGTCTGCAGCAAAAGAACGGCCGGTTAAACTGATCAACGACACGCAGTCTGAAACAAACGACATTATAAAACCAACGCGTGCGGAAGCCGAGGCGGCTTTCCGGACCATCATTCGTTGGACCGGCGATGATCCCGACCGCGACGGGTTGCGAGAGACACCGTCACGCGTGGCGCGCGCTTTCGAAGAGTATTTCTCGGGGTATGCCGAGGACCCCGTTCAGATCCTGCGTAAAACCTTCGAAGAAATTGAGGGTTACGATGAAATGATCGTGCTCGGTCCGATTCCCTTTGATAGTCATTGCGAGCACCACATGGCGCCCATCACCGGTCGCGCCTGGGTCGCCTATCTGCCAACCGATCGTGTGGTTGGCATTTCCAAGCTCGCCCGTGTCGTCGAAATCTACGCCCGACGCCTTCAGATCCAGGAAAAGATGACGGCGCAGATTGCCAACACCATCCAGGAAGTTCTCAAGCCGCGTGGCGTCGGCGTAATCATCAAAGCTTCGCACGGCTGTATGACCGCGCGCGGTGTGCGCAAACACGGCAGCAGCCTGCATACCAGTCGCATGCTCGGCTGCTTCCGAACGAATGCTATGACGCGGCAGGAATTCTTGGCGATGATCGACTGACGCACCGCGTCATCACTTGAACGTCACGCAGGCTTCGGGCACATATTCCGTCCGCCAACCGCAGGATTGATTGATCCCCATGCGATACGACGACAGCGACGCCCAGAGTACCAATGTCGAAGACCGCCGTGGCGACGGAGATGGCGGCGGCGGCCTGCAAATTCCCATGGGTGGTGGCGGCATGGGCCTGACCACCATGCTGATCGTCGGCGCCGTCATGCTGCTGTTCGGCTTCAATCCGCTTGAATTGCTGGGCGGCATGAGCGGGGGCGAAATGCCGAACCTGCCGCAGCATACTCGTGTCGGCAATGCCGGCCAGAGTGGACAAGGCTACGGAGTCCCCGGCCGATCCGGCGCAAGTGGCCCCACCCAATCAGTTGCGCGCGAACCGGACCCCATGAAAGTTCGCATCGCACAGGTCCTCAAAGATACAGAGGATGTCTGGACCGACGTATTTCAATCCATGGGCCGCCGCTATGTGCCGCCGTTGCTCGTCATCTTTTCCGGCTCGACGCGCACCGGGTGTGGCGTCGGTCAGACCGCCATGGGGCCGTTTTATTGCCCGATGGATCAGCGAGTTTATATCGACCTCGCCTTTTATGACGAATTGAAGCGACGCTTCAACGCGCCAGGCGATTTTGCGCAAGCCTATGTCGTTGCCCATGAAGTCGGGCATCACGTTCAAACACTGCTTGGCATTTCCGATCGCGTGCAACAGTTGAAATCACGCAGCAGCGAACGGCAAAACAATGCCATCCAAGTCCGCATGGAACTGCAGGCCGATTGTTATGCGGGCGTGTGGGCCGCGCGTGACTACCAATTGCATAAAAACCGCATTCAGCCAGGCGATGTTGAGTCGGGCCTCAATGCGGCCGCCCAGATTGGCGATGATACTCTGCAAAAAAAATCACAAGGTTACGTCGTTCCTGACGCCTTCACCCATGGCAGCTCCGCCCAGCGTGTGGGGTGGTTCAAGCAAGGCATGCTGACCGGACAGGTGCAAAGCTGCGATACATTTGCGCTGAAGGATCCGCAGTAGACGCCGACAGCGCGTCGCTTATTAGAGCGGCGCGCCCGTGTATTCTGCCGGTCGACATCCCACGCCGCGCGCCTTCAATGTCGCGCATGCTTTTTGGGCCTCGGAGTCGCTTGCGAACGGTCCAGCAACGAGCTGGAACGCACTACCATCGGCCGCCGGTACGATGCGCGGCTCCAGCGAACCAAATACTGCGGCATGGTTTTGATTGAGCACAGTCCAGCTCAGCTTGATCGAATCAAGCGACGGTCCTGATGCAACGAGCAACCCGGCCGGTCGCACCGGCAAACTCCCGGTTTGGATCGAACTGGGAATCACTCCCTGCCCCTCCTGTGAAGCCTGTGGCTGCACGACCGTCACAGCTGCCGCCGGTCTCGTTGCCGCGTTCGCCCCGTTTTTTGTAATAGGCGCTGCGGCAGTAGTTGCTACCGGAACTGTGACGGCCGCAATTTGTCGCGCAGGTTTTATCGGCTCGCCGTGTGGCGCCGCCTGCGGCGCCTTTGCGGGCACCACTTCGACCCCCGCCATTCTGACCCCAGGCATGGGTGGCGGCGGAGCGGCAGCTACTCCGCCACCGCTTCCAGGTGTTTCGGCGAGTACCGCACGATTGGTCGGCCGCTGTGATTGTGCCGACTGCGGTAAATTCGCAGCGGTTTGCGCAAATCCGTCCAGGCGACTCTCCGTCGCCGCCAGACGGTTGGCAGTCACTTGCTCTCGAACATTGATCGCGGCCGTTGTTTGTCTGAGTTCAGCGATGTCGCCAGCTAATCGCTCAAGTGTCTCGGTAACGGGTGCCAGTGCCATTTCGATGCCGCCGGTCCGTTGCCAAGTCATCGCCGCGAGATAGCTCGCAGAAATAAGCCCAAGCCCGATCCACAACACAGAATATCCGTCGAAGCGCGGTTTTTGGGTTTTGATCTGCATCGGTTCGATCCGTAGTTCCTCGTTCGGCGCCGCACGGACGAGGCCCGATACCTGTCTGAAGCTCACCGCATCGAAGCGGGGATCATCCCGTTCGGCTTTCATGGATTTGGGTTTTGCCGCAGGGTCGAACATCGACGCTGCTGCGACATCGCTTGCTGGGGAGTGCTGGCGCTTCATGGGGGTCGCTGCTCACGGCTGAACGGCAACGCAAAACAAACAAGAGGGCCGAATCGTTGGATTTTCGTTAATCACGCTTGCTAAGCCCACCACTTCAGGTCAACGCCCGTGGCGTGGTCTGTCATGCTTTTGCAGTGGATATTAAATGGCGCGTGTCGGCAACACGGTATTTACGTCGCGATCGGCGCTGTGATCCGTTGTCGGGCCAGATCTTGCGCGCCGCGTCCGGTTGCAGTACCCGCAGTGACCCGCCGGTGCCTCGACCGGCACGATCTGGCAGAACACGTCATGCAATTAGCGCCCTAAATAGCGAGTGCTCTATGACCACCAAGCCTACAGCTATCAGCAAAGCATCGACGGTCGACAAGTCATCTCGGCCCCTGCTCACCGTCGTCCTGGCTGCTGGCAAGGGGACACGCATGAAGTCGGATATCCCCAAGGTCATGCATCATGTCGCTGGCCGCAGCCTGCTCGGACACGTGCTGGCGCTTGCCGCCGAAGCGGGTACTGAAGCCACCGCCGTTGTCGTCGGGCCGGACATGCCGACCGTACGTGCCGAACTGGCCATGCGCGCGCCAAGTGCTTCCGTCTTCGAGCAGACACTGCAGCGCGGCACCGCCGACGCCCTGCTCGCCACCCGTGCTTGCCTCGCCGCACACGCAGGTGACGTTCTAGTAGTGTTTGCTGACACCCCGCTGATCACAGCCGATACCGTTCGCCGTTTGGTGGCGGCTCTCGATCAAGGTGCCGAAGTCGCAGTATTGGGTTTTCATGCCAAGGATCCGACGGGCTATGGCCGCCTCGTCACCGATGGTCTTTTGACGGATGGCGTTGCCAACCTTGTCGCTATCCGTGAACACAAAGACGCGACACCCACCGAACGCCAGATCGATTTTTGCAATTCGGGCGTCATGGCGTTCCGCACGCCGGACCTTTTGTCCGTCTTGGACGAAATTGGCACCAACAACGCCTCCGCAGAATTCTATCTCACAGACGCCATCGCCATCATGCGCAAACAGGGCCGTCGTGCCGTTGCCGTGGCAGGCCTCGAGGAGGAGATGTTGGGCGTCAATACGCGCGCCCATTTAGCCATGGCCGAAAGCTTGTTTCAGCGGCGCGCACGTGCTTATGCCATGGCCGAAGGCGCAACCCTTGTCGATCCCGACACAGTATGGTTTGCCTATGATACCGTTGTCGGGCGCGATGTGCTGATCGAGCCAAATGTCTTTTTTGGTCCGGGCGTTACAGTTGCCGATCGTGCCGTCATTCACGCCAATTCACACCTTACCGGGTCCGTCCTCGAAGCGGGTGCCGAAATTGGGCCCTTTGCCCGCCTGCGACCCGGCACTCGCATTGGTGCCGGTGCCAAGATCGGTAATTTTGTCGAAGTCAAAAACGCCCACTTCGAAAGCGGTGCAAAAGCTAGTCACCTCGCCTACATCGGTGATGCGCGGGTCGGCGCCAAGGCCAACATCGGTGCCGGTACGATCTTTTGCAATTACGACGGGTTCTTTAAACATAAGACCGACGTTGGCGCCGGCGCCTTCATCGGCTCCAATTCCTCGCTTGTTGCCCCACTGCGGATCGGCGATGGTGCATTTGTCGCGTCCGGCAGCGTAATTACCAAGAATGTCGAGGCTAACTCCCTTGCCTTGGCACGCGCCGTGCAGGAAAGCCGTCCAGGTTGGGCAGCGAAATTTCGTGCTTTGATGGCCAGTCGCAAGAATAAGCGATGATCACAGCGATTTGCCGTGAAAACCGCGCAAATTCAAGAACACTGATCCAACTCTGATATTCGACCTTGTTCCCACTGGTGCTCGACTGGTTCAATAGTATTGAGCATGGTCTAACCGAAATTAGAAATATGGCACAGACTATTACGACGCTCACATCATGTGATGTATCAAGTCAAATGGTTAACGCCTGAAACAGTGTTTGATTTGTACGACCGGAACGACTGTGACACTTCGTTAAGTCGACAAGAAGCGTGCGCCTTCCCGGGCGCCAAACTACCTAGAGGATCAAATCATGTGCGGCATTGTGGGTATTCTCGGCTCAAAGCCCGTCGCCATTGACATTGTCGATGCACTGCGTCGGCTGGAATATCGTGGCTATGACTCCGCCGGCATCGCCACCGTCGAGAACGGCCACCTGGAGCGTCGTCGCGCCGAAGGGAAATTGCGCAATCTCGAAACGCGCCTGGGCACCGAGCCGTTGAGCGGCACGACGGGTATCGGCCATACCCGTTGGGCCACCCACGGCAGGCCGATCGAGCGCAATGCCCATCCGCACATGAATGACCGCGTCGCCGTCGTCCACAACGGCATTATCGAAAACTTCCAGGAGTTGCGTGAGGAACTGACAGGCAAAGGCTACGTCTTCGAGACGGAAACCGATACCGAGACGGTGTTGCATCTTGTCACCTATTATCTCGACCAGGGCATGCCGCCGGTCGAAGCATCTCGCATCGCTCTCAACAGGCTCCGTGGCGCCTTCGCGTTGGGCCTCATCTTTTCTGACGACAAGAACCTGCTGATCGGCGCGCGCCAGGGGCCGCCGCTCGCCATCGGTCACGGCGATGGCGAAATGTACCTTGGCTCAGATGCAATCGCATTGGCCTCGCTGACGGACACAATCACCTATCTTGAAGATGGCGATTGGGCAGTTCTGACCCGCGCTGGGGTTCAGGTCTTCGATCTCTCGGGTAAGACCGTGCACCGGACCGCCATCAAGTCGGTGGCCAGTTCTCTCCTTGTCGACAAGGGCAACTATCGTCATTTCATGCTCAAGGAAATCCACGAGCAACCGGAAGTGATCGCGCATACGCTGGGCAACTACATCGATATGGCTGAAGGGGCTGTAAAGTTTCCCGCACTCGGCATTGATCTCGCCGGTGTCAACCGCGTCACCATCTCCGCCTGCGGCACAGCTTATTACGCCGGTGTCGTCGCAAAATATTGGATCGAGAAGTATGCGCGTATCCCGGTCGAGATTGACGTAGCGTCGGAATTTCGTTACCGCGAAGTGCCGCTTGCACCGGGTGGGTTGGCCGTCTTCGTTTCCCAATCCGGCGAAACCGCCGACACGCTGGAAGCGCTTCGATATTGCAAGAAGAACGGGCAAGTGATCGCGGCCATCGTAAACGTTCGCACCTCCACCATCGCACGTGAATCCAATACCGTTCTGCCCACGCTCGCGGGTCCCGAGATTGGTGTCGCATCCACCAAAGCCTTTACCAGCCAACTTTCCGTGCTGGCCTGCTTGGCTATTGCCATTGGTCGTGCTCGGGGCACAATCGATGCAGCCAAGGAAAAGGAATTGGTCAAGGCACTGTCCGAGGTGCCCCGACACGTGTCGACAATGTTGCGCGACGAAAGCTTTTATGAAGGCTTGGCCCACGAAATTTCCAAGGCGCGCGACGTGCTTTATCTGGGACGTGGTGTCAGCTACCCGATCGCCATGGAAGGCGCACTGAAGCTCAAGGAGATTTCTTACATCCACGCGGAAGGCTATGCGGCCGGCGAACTCAAACATGGTCCCATCGCCCTGATCGACGAGAATGTGCCCGTTATCGTCGTCGCGCCCGAAGATGAACTATTCGAGAAAACCGTATCTAACATGCAGGAAGTCGCCGCCCGTGGCGGCCAGATCGTGCTGATTTCAGATGTTGCGAAAGAAAAAGCCGGTTGCCGATTGCTGTCGCATATCAAGATGCCTAAAGCGCATCCCTTCACTACCCCACTGCTTTACGCCGTTCCGGTACAACTGCTGGCTTATCACACGGCCGTAGTCATGGGCACAGACGTCGATCAGCCCCGCAATTTGGCTAAGTCGGTAACCGTCGAATAACGTTCTGGTGGAAACGCAAGAAGCGCGAGACTAAGTCTCGCGCTTCCAGGCTCGGGCGGGTGAGCGCCTTACTTCATATTCTTGAAGACGTCCTTGGTGCAGGCGTCCATATATTCTTTGGCCGATAGCTTGTCTTCCGCTGCCGTGCGCAGGCCGGCTGACTTCATTTCGGCCATTTCCTTCGCGGCACTGGTCGACGAGGCAAAGCCGCTGCCGTTAGGATCCATTTTTGTCCAACTGGCTTGGCATGCTGCGCTCTCTGCGGCCATGGCTGAACCTGACATTGCGATAACTGAACCGAAAACGACCGTTGCAAGAATTTTTTTCATAGTGTTTCCACCTTTGTGCAGTGTTGCAGGGTTAAAGTTGCGGACATCAACGGTATCTGGAGATAAAAGTTGCATGAATATCCATTCATGCAACACATACGGACGATCAAGGCTGCCCTGGCCCGTTCGTGCGCGGGCATACGCCAGGATTATTCCTTGTCAGGCGGGTGTCTTTTAATCGCCGCATTCGGGCTGTTCGCTGATCAGTATCGCCAATTGAAAAGTCGCCGACGACTAAACGACACCGACCAATATTTTCGCTGCCAAGAGTGTAACTTACCGGTGATGGCCTACCCGCAATATAAATTGATGTTTGTCCTTGGGTTGCTAACCCTTGCTTTGCCGGTTTGTTGCGCGGGTGCTGCGTCGGCGCAAGAGCCGACAAAACCTGCGACCAAAGCGGCGAAAGCAAGCGGCAGTGGCGCCAATGCGCAGACAACCGCGCCTCGTGATGCCAATTCCGTGCCTTCGGATCTCGATGGGGCCGCCAAGTTGTTGGCTGCCGGAAAGACCGAGCCGGCGATCGCCAGGCTGAGCGGCATCATCGCTACGGGAAATCTTCCAGCGACTGTCATGGCCCGCGCTCTCTATTTGCGGGGAGCCGCCTACCGGCAGCAATCCAAGCCGGCGATGGCCATCTCCGATCTGACCAGCGCTCTTTGGTTGAAGGGCGGACTGAGCGACGTCGATCGTGCCGACGCAACTCAGCAGCGCGCCGCAGCCTACGGCGAGGCGGGTCTGACTGAGCAAGGCCAAGCAATCGCTGCCGGCAGCGCAAACGCCAAGCCAATGCCGGCTGCATCCTCCGGTGGAGGACTGTTCTCGGGTTTCTTCGGTACCGCTGCTGCGCCCGCCGCCAAGCCGGCTATTGAGCCGACAAAGGCAGCAAAGCCCGTTTCACCGACGCCGGTCCGCGCGTCCAGCCCGCCTCCATCCGCGCCGACCATAGCGCTAGCTCAGGCGACTCCGCACGCAGCCGCTGGCGGGTCGCCAAAAGCTTCACTTGCCGGTGGTGTCTTCCACTCGCGCGTAGCGCTTGTTCGCACCAGGGCGGAAGCCGAGACCGTCGTCGGCAAATTGAAGGCGCAATACTCAATTGTCTTGGCCGGTCACAATCCAGAGATTGGGGAGGCGGCCTTTGGCAATATGGGCTCCTACTTTCAGGTTCGTGTCGGCCCATTCGCGACGGCGCCGGAAGCCGCGGGCGTGTGCGGCAAACTAAAGGGTGGCGGTTTTGATTGCATACCGGTCAGTCGTTGACGGCTGCGCGCCAATCTATGCAATCATTACTCATTGCGCGAAGGTCGCGGCCGCAGGGTCAGTGTAAAAGCTTGGCATTTCCCCGTGCCGAGCACGCCGCTCGCGTGCTATCAGGTGGCCGCGGAGACACGGCTATGCATGCCAGAGACATACACCCCCGGGCGTGTGGGCCGGCCATGAGTGAGCGGATGGAAGATGAAGAAGCGGGTTGATGGTCCTGACCACGCGCCGAGTGGCGGAAACGTTCAATCGGATTTGATTGCCGATCTTTCCGGTACACTGGCAAAACTCGCCGACACTGAGCCGCCGCCGCGGACAAGTGCCGTAACTCGGTTGCGCAATTATTTTCTCACCGGGCTGGTGATCGTCGGACCCCTTACCATCACCATTTATGTCGCCTGGTATGTGATCAACCTGTTTGATTTGTGGGTTAAACCTTACATACCCGCGATCTATAACCCAGATACGTATCTGCCTTTCAGTGTCCCCGGCTTCGGCGTGATCTTTGCCATTGTCGCACTTATTATGATTGGCGCGCTGGCCGCCAACCTGATCGGCCGCTCTGTCATCAGCGCTGGTGAGATGATGCTCGGTCGCATGCCAGTTGTGCGCAATCTCTACCGCGGCACCAAACAGATCTTCGAGAGCGTTGTTGCCGCTTCAAATCAATCCCAGTCATTCCAGAAAGTCGGACTGATGGAGTTCCCGTCAAAGGGGATCTGGGCGATCGTTTTCGTCACCGGCACGGCTGCGGACGAGATCGCATCCGTCAGGCCCCAGGATGATCTTGTCAGCGTCTTCATGCCGACGCACTTGTTGCCGCCTTCGGGTTTTGTTGTCTTTGTGCCGCGCACAAGCGTCGTCCCCGTCGACCTGTCGGTCGAGGATGCGGCTAAAATCATCATCTCGGCCGGCATGGTCAACCCCGGCGCACAAAAGCGACTCGCTGAAATAGCCGCAGCCGCCAAGTTGTTACCTAAGACGGCGCGTCCGATTGCTTGAACAGGTCGGGCGCGCCGTGCTCAAGCGGTCAGCGAGCCACGCCTTTTGAGGATCCTGTCACCTTCCTTTGGCCGATGTCGGACCTAGCCGTCGGAGCCTGTTGGCCAATTGATGGGATTGCGTGAACGAAATTTCCTGCAAATAGTCGGCACGGAAAATTTTGACTCTTGGTAACCGGCTTTGGTTTGCGTTGATTGGTAGTATTTTTTGCGTTTGGGATTTGGTCAGATGAAGTCCGTTGCCGCGGAGGCGCATAGGCATGCACTTCACGGCTCAGCCAAGCATCGGCGGCCTGAACCGGCCGTTACTGCCGTCACCTCCGGCCGCCAACGCGCTGCCTTTTCTGTCGACAAAACGCATGTTGAGTTGGTCGCTTCCATCATTTCGATTGCTGATAATGAACCAGTCGTGGAAATTGTACTCTCCCGAGACGGCCGCGACACCGACCGGCTACCGTCCGTGCTCTTCTCACCCGGCAAGGTCGGCAGCCTCGAAGACTGCCTGCGTCGGCCCGTCGAGCAGTACACCGGTCATCCCATTGGATTTTTGCAACAACTGATTGCGTTCATTGGAAAGTCTCAAGGGACCAACATCCTCATCGGCTTTCTAGCGCTCGTGCACGACACGCGCCGAAATGCACGCGCAATCGGCACCAATCGCTCAAAGTCGCGCAACTGCCGTTGGCAGAGCTGCTATTTGTATTTTCCATGGGAAGATTGGCGGGCCGGCCGCCCCCGCATTATCGATGAAGTCATTGTGCCCGAACTTGCCGCATGGGCGCGCACCCCAGATCACTTTAACGGTCGGTTACCCTTGAGCAAGGCCGCTCAGGCCCGGTGCCTTACGGAGCGATCAACACGCGCTAGGATCGCTTTTCCGCAGACTGATATTGCCTGGGACGAGGCGAAGGTCGTGACGCGGTTTGAACTGCTGATCGAGGCCGGTCTCATCTCGGAGGAGCAAATCGCCACCGTGGCGCCGCGATCTGCGGCAACTTCGTCGCGCCCGGAACCTGTTTTGGGTCGCGTTATGGTCGCAGGTCATCGTCGCGCCCTAGCCGCCTCTTTCGGACGCCTCAGGGCCGATATAAAGGCTCGCCCAGTTGTGTTCGAATTGATGGACGACGAATTTAGTCTGCACGAACTGCAACGCACCGTTGAAGTTATCTTGGGGCCCAATTTGCACAAGCAGAATTTTCGCCGTCAGGTCGAAACTGGCGGACTGGTGGAGCCGACCGGGGGCATGAAATCACATACGGGTGGACGTCCGGCCAAACTCTATCGCTTTCGGCGTGAAATCTTGCTTGAGCGTCCGGGAGTCTAATTCCCACGGCCGCATCGCAATCAGAACACTCGCGCATTGTTTCAAGTTATTGCGCCGCATTGACAAATAGCCTTCAAGTACGGCTCAACAGGCAACAGAAGTGGCTTTACTCAAAGCTTTTCTGAACGTTTTTCTTCAGCCGCCCTGGGCACGAGCCATGCTGCGCGTTATCCGACTAGGTGCCTGGGCCGCAGTCGTCGTATTGGCGACCGTGCTGCTATTGTCTTTAGCTGGCATTCATTTTCCGGGCCAACAGACCGCATCCCTGCCCCTCGCCGCCTCCATCGGTGGCCCGTTCGAGCTTGCCTCAACGCGGGGCGGCACCATTTCCAGCGAAAGCTTGAAGGGCAAACCTATGGCCGTCTTTTTCGGCTATACGTTCTGCCCCGATGTCTGCCCGACGACTTTGCTCGATCTAAGTACAGCCATCAAGCATCTTGGTGCAGATGCAGACAGCATGAACTTTGTCTTCATCTCCGTAGATCCGGCCCGTGACACCATCGAGCAACTTCAACTGTATTTGTCGTCCTTCGATCCGCACATCGTCGGCGCAACCGGCACCGAAGTCCAGATTGCCGATGTTACCCGCAGATATCGCGCGATCTACGAAAAGGTCACCAGTAAAGACGGCTATACCATCAATCACACCGCCACCACCTATCTCATGGATGCCCAAGGCAGGTTCCACAGTACCCTCAGCTATCAGGAAAAGCCCGAAAACGTTGTCGCTAAGTTGAAGCGCTTAATCAGCGGCGTCTAGCGTGCTTTCGGTAGCCGGTTTCCGTTTAGAAACACGATATAACAAAGCCCTACCGTCGTTCCGCTATTCAGTTGGTGCCGGAACAGGCTTAGGCCCACCTTCAGTCAGCAGCCCGGAAATACTGTAGTTCCGACACCTTGCGACGCAGGCTAAACTCTCAAGCGCACATCGGATCTGTCATGCCCCTGGTCGACCATCACTGCCATCTCGATTTTCCGGACTTCGCTTCGGAGTTGAATGAGGTTGTCGCCCGCGCAGCATCTGCAGGCGTTACTACCCTCGTCACAATTTCCACGCGCGTCCGCAAGTTCAACGTCTACCGCGCAATAGCGGAACAACACCCGCGCGTCTTTTTCTCGGTCGGCACACACCCGCACCAAGCCCACGAGGAACTTGATGTGCCGGTCGCCGAAATCGTCGCGCGATCAAAGCATCCAAAATGCATCGCCATCGGTGAGGCGGGCCTGGATTATCATTATGACAAAAGCCCGCGCTCGGCCCAGCGGGAAGGGTTGCTCAATCACATCCAGGCCGCACGCCAAAGCGGCCTTCCCCTTGTCATCCATTCGCGCGAGGCTGATGCCGACATGGCTGACCTTCTCGAGGCGGAGATGGCTAAGGGAGTTTTCAAAGCAGTGTTACACTGCTTCACCGGCGGCCAACAACTGGCCGACCGCGCCCTTGCACTCGGGATGTACATCTCTGCCTCCGGCGTCATCACGTTCAAGAAGTCCGATGCCTTGCGCGAAGTCTTCGCCAGCGTGCCGCTTGACCGTTTGCTCGTCGAAACCGACGCCCCCTACCTCGCGCCTGATCCACATCGCGGCAAGCGGAACGAACCCTCTTTTGTCGCACGCACGGCAAGCGCCCTGGCGTCGGTAAAAGGTATCAGCGACGAAGCCATTGCCGACGCCACGACCGCGAACTTTTATCGCCTGTATGATAAGGCCAAAACTTCGTAGCCAGCAACGCGTCATCTCCGCGTTGGCGAGCAATCGCATCAAACGTTCATGGTGCTAGAATTTTACGCGCCTTAGCTGGCGTTGAGTAGACGTAATTTTATCTCCCAATTTCCGGCATTCGTGCCTGCGTCGATGCAAACTCTGATTTAGCGCAGGAAAACCGGTTGGACACTCAGCGACCTTTCGCGTCGTATGGCAGCAAGTTGGTTTCGCGAAAAAACGATGTCCTGCCCGCAGTGGCATTGCGGCAGCTGGCGATTTACGTCCTGAAAAAAGCGCGTGTTGGTTGGCGCAATCGCTATTTATTAAAGAGGGTCTGCTCATGACAACTGTCGGCAATATTGTCCTCGATGGGCAGTTTACGGATTGGGCCGCATCTGAATTGATAATGCAAGCGGCCAACACGGTCGCAGGCTATCAGGTTTTCGGCAAATTGGTCACCGACGCCACGCTCGGCACCAACTACGTTATCGGTATCTCCGCGACCGCGGGCACCGACCCAGCCATCGCGGTAGAAAATACCATCATCTACCTCAACACGGATCAGAATACGACGACAGGGTTCAGCCCATGGTCGGCCAACACCGTTGGTGCCGAATATTATGTGAAATTTACGTCGACGTCCGGAGCAGCGGGTACGTTCCAACCCTTCCTATATTCGGTCTCCTCGACCGGTGTCGAAACGTTGCTGAATGGCGGAGCCGCGCTGAACTTCGCAGTGTCGATCGATGGCAAAAGCCTGGAACTGGCCGTTCCACAGACGTTGCTCACGCCCGCCGGCGGAACGACCCCACATGGGGTTGATTTTGCGGCGCTTATCGCCAACGGCGCTGCAGCGCTGCCAGCCGTATTCGGCCAGGGTCCTGAATACACGATCCCCGATACGGGCATCGTCGTAACAAAGCCCGTGGTCGGTGGCATTACATTGGATGGCCAGTTCACCGATTGGAATTCAGTCGATAATATCGCAAACGCCGGCAATACGGTTGCGGGCTATCAGGTATTCGGCAAACTCGTCGCCGACGCGGCGCTCGGAAACACCTACGTTATCGGCATTAATGCAACCTCGACTTCAGATCCTGGCATCGCCGTTGCCAATACGTACTTCTATCTCAACACCGATCAGAACAATGCAACGGGCTTCAGCCCGTTTGGTGCTACCAATACTGTGGGGGCAGAATATTACGTCAAGTTCGTTGCTCCCACCGGCCAATACCAGCCGTACCTCTACTCGGTCACCGCGGCAGGTGTGGAAACGTTGTTGAACGGTGGTGCGCCGCTCAAGTTTGGTGTGTCCACTGACGGTCGCAGCCTGGAAGTCGCCGTCCCACAGTCACTGGTCACAGCCGCCGGTGGCACCGCACCTCACTCTATCAATTTCGATGCGCTGATAGCCAACGGCGCCGCAGCCTTACCGACGAATTTCGCCCAGGGCCCAGAATATACCATCACCGACCCATCGACGATCGTCGCTGGCGCTCATGCGCTCAAGAAAGTAGGGATTGTTTATTCCGCGACCAGCGCCGCGCTGTTCTTCGGCGGCGGCGCGGCCGGACAAACAGCCTACTCCGATTTGTTCATGGCAGCGCAACATCAGGCGGAAGCCGCCGGCGTCTCCTACGACATCCTCACGGAAGCTGACCTGACGAACGTGAGCAAACTTGCGGGTTATGCCGCGCTCGTCTTCCCGGATATGCAGAATGTTCAAAGTTCCCAGGCTGCGGCAATCACCGCGTCGCTCATTCAGGTCGTCAACAATTATCACATTCCGATAATAACGGCCGGCGATTTCCTGACCAATGATCAGACGGGCGCGGCGCTGCCTGGCAACCCGTACGCGGCGATGCAAGCACTGCTCGATTTGCATCCGACGGCATTTGGCACCGCGACTTATACTGTGACGCCGGACGCCGCTAACGCATCCAATCCGGTTATGGCAGGCTACACCGCAGGTCAATTGATCGGCGGCGCCAGCGGGCAATTCGCTGGGACTACAGCGGGCGTCTATACCAACGTTGGTTACGGCACCTACGCCGGCATTGCCCATTCCGCCACTGTCCTCGCCGATATAAATATTCAGGGCGGTTCATCGGTCGCGGGTGTAGTTTCCACGACCACCGGTGGCACCAACTATCACTTCGCCACAACCGGGCTCTTGGGCGACAGCAATCTCTTGCAGCACGCCATCCAGTCAGCGGCTTTCGGCACCACGGCCTCGCTGGCCTTGCACAACTCGCGCTTCGCCGGGATCGTCGCCTCGCGTACAGACATGGATCAGTCCCAGTTCACCTCAGACGTGTCGCCCACCACCGGCCAGGGAATTTACGACAAACTGATCCCCATTTTGCAGCAGTGGAAGGCTCAGTACAATTTCGTCGGTACATACTATGTCAACATCGGCGATCAACCCGCGCTCGGCGAAACGACCAACTGGGCCAAGTCGGCTGCCTACTACAAGTCGATCATCGCGCTTGGTAGTGAGATCGGCAATCACTCCTATACCCATCTGATCAATCCGCCGACGGGCACCGCCGCTGAAAATACAAACCTGCTCGGCACCGGAACTGGTCCATTCACTTTCGACTACGAGTTCAATCAATCAAAGCTTATTGAGC
This sequence comes from Hyphomicrobiaceae bacterium, assembly GCA_025351355.1. Classification (GTDB taxonomy): domain Bacteria; phylum Pseudomonadota; class Alphaproteobacteria; order Rhizobiales; family Hyphomicrobiaceae; genus JABFRJ01. The sequence continues at coordinate 35,809 of JANXWC010000189.1, read as the reverse complement.
AGGCTCAACTTGGCATCACAATCGCTGGCGCAGCCGTGCCTGGCGCCCCTGAGACGCTGACGACCGCAGAGCAGATCGCAAAGTTCTACCAGTCCGTCGCAGGTGGGTTGACAGGTTATGTCAGCGGCGGTTGGACTGGCGTTGGCTCCGGATTTCCCAACGCGTTCGGATATCTCACGCCGTCTGATACCGGGTCTGTTTACATCGCTCCCAACATCACCTTCGATTTCACCGAAGTTGAGTTCCAACACAAGACGATCGCGCAGGCGCTCGCTGATTGGGAATCACTGTTTAACCAGATGTCCGCCAATTCGGCCAATCCGGTCATCGTCTGGCCGTGGCATGATTATGGCGCTGCCGCCTTCGATTCATCTGGTGCCGGCTCGCCATATTCAACGCAGCTATTTACTGATTTCATCGCCTACGCCGCCGGCAAGAATTACGAATTTGTCACAGACGAAATGCTGGCCGCACGCATTAGCGCCCAACAGAAGGCGACTGTCACCGAGACCACGGCTGGCAACGTCGTGACTGCAACCGTCACGGCAGACCCTTCTGCACCAGATCTCGGTGGCATGGCACTCGATGTCGTCAATGGCGGCACACAGGTCATACAGAACGCTGGTTCCTGGTATGCTTACGATACCAATAGCGTATTCCTACCGAAGAACGGCGGCACGTTTACCGTCACGCTTGGCGCAACCCAGGATGACGTAACCCATATCGACGCGTTGCCAATGCGCGCCGATCTTCTCTCGGTGACAGGCAATGGTTCCAACCTCGCCTTCTCCATGACGGGTGACGGTGTGGTCGATATTCACGTCAAGACGCCCGGAACGCAAGTCGTCTCAATTCAAGGTGCGCAGACAGCGTCGCTCACCGGGACGGATCTGGTTTTGACGTTCAATGATGGTGCCCTGGCGATTTCATCGACCCAACCCACGGGCGTCGCAGTTCAACATAACGTCACCATCACGGAATCGGCGGTCGCAGTCGGAACCAGCGGCAATGACATTATCTTCGGTGGCTCCGGTAATGATCGGATCAACGGTGGTGCCGGCAATGACTTCATCGTCGGCGGTGCCGGCAACGACCGGCTGACCGGTGGCGCTGGGTCGGACACTTTCCTTTTCAAAGCCGGTTTCGGCCAAGACGTAATTACAGACTTCACCGCCACGACCACGTCGCATGACACAATTCAACTCGACCACACCCTATTCGCTGGCATTGCCGCCAATACCGATGCGACCTTGGCGTTCCTCACCACATTTGCCAAGCAGGTCGGCACAACCACGGTCATCACCGTCGACGCTGCTGATACAATCACCCTCAACAATACGCTGCTCACCACTCTGAAGGCCAATCTCGCCGATATCCATTTCGTCTGATCGAACTGCGAATAAGCGACTGCATAAGAATACGCTCTGCTGCGTTGCGTCGTGCGTGCTGGACTTTGGATTTGTCCATTTGTTTTACCATGAGTATGCGGCCTTGACGAAGTCATCACAGCAGCCGGACCTGTCCTTGAAGTCTGGGGCAGCAACTGAACTAATGGAAGCGATGCGCGGATTGCGTAGCGCAATCGGTGCTTTGACCCTGACGTCCGGTGTCATCAACGTACTGGCCCTCACGGGCTCATTCTACATGCTTCAAGTCTATGATCGCGTTCTAAGCAGCCACAGCGTTCCAACTCTTGTGGCGCTGTCAGTGATTGCTGCTGCGTTGTTTATTTTCCAAGGCGTCCTGGATGTCCTTAGAAATCAGTCGTCTGGCCGCTTAGCGATGCTATTCGACGACCGCGTTGCAAACGTCGCGCAAAGGCTAATCGTTCAGCAGCCCATCTTGGGTATGTCGCGCTCGCAGGCGCAAGTGCCTCTTCGCGACGTCGATACCATCAGGGCTTTCCTCGCAGGTGGCGGGCCAGTTGCGTTTTTGGATGTGCCTTGGACCCCGGTCTATCTCGCGTTCGTGCTCATCCTGCACACTTGGCTCGGTCTCTTATGCTTGGCCGGCATGGTCTTGCTGGTGATGCTTACCTATTTGACTGAGCGGCTCTCCAAGCAATCGGCCAAGGAGCTATCAGCAGCAGATAATCGTCGGCGCGTGGTGGCAGACGCCAATGCACGCAATGCCGAAGCGCTGACCGCGATGGGATTTGGCGATCGTGCCATTTCGCGCTTCGAGCAACTCAATCGCCACTTCCTTGATCTGCAGACAAGATCCAGCGACTTGGTGGCGATCTTGACAGGCCTTTCCAAAGCACTTCGAATGATACTGCAATCGGCAATACTCGGTCTGGGCGCCTATTTGACAATTCGCGGAGAGATTACTGCCGGTGCGATCATCGCGGCCTCAATTGCCAGTTCGAGGGCGCTCGCTCCGGTCGAACAGGTCATTGCGCATTGGCGCGGATATTTGCAGGCGCGCTTGAGTTATCGGCGACTAGAAGCAGCTATTCAGCTGCTACCACGGCGCGGAGAGCGGCTGGTGTTACCTGCGCCGGTGCAAAGTCTGTCGATTGAGGGAGCCGTCGTCTGTATTCCCGGCACTCAGCGGATTGTCCTTCAGGGTGCTAGCTTCCAGCTACTAGCCGGCCAAGCGCTAGCGGTCATTGGGCCAAGTGCAGCCGGCAAGTCGTCTCTGGCGCGAGCGCTCACCGGCATCTGGCCGCTTACGCGCGGATCGATCCGGCTCGACGGTGCGGAATTCGACCAATGGTCGGCCGAACAACGTGGTCGCTCCCTGGGTTACCTGCCGCAAGATGTGACTTTGTTCGAGGGCACGATACGGGAAAACATCTGTCGTTTCGATCCGACAGCAAAAAGCGATGCAATTATCGCTGCAGCACAAGCGGCTGGTATTCATGAGATGGTCTTGCGCCTGCCCGATGGGTACGAGACCGACGTCGGCGCGGACGGTACCGCTTTGTCTGCCGGCCAGCGGCAGCGCGTTGGGCTTGCCCGCGCACTTTTCGGCGATCCATTTCTCGTCGTACTCGATGAACCCAACTCGAACCTGGATGCCGACGGCGAAAATGCATTGACCAACGCAATCCATTCGGTTCGTGCGCGCAAAGGTGTTGTTGTGGTTGTCGCCCACAGGCCAAGCGCACTGGCCGCTGTGGATCTGGTGGCAATGGTCAACGGCGGCCAACTCACCGCGTTCGGCCCCAAGGACGACGTGCTCAAGCAAGTGTTGCGCAGCCCTGTTCGCTCGGTCGGCTAGCGACCGCAATATGTCGCGGCACGTCAAAATGAACTGGATGATTTGCGATGTCTATATCTCTGCCCCAATCCGAAGCAACGACGCCCGGCGAGGCGCGAGCGGTCGGCGATGCAGTCATGTGGCGGCAGCAGGCAGCATCCCAACTTGGCGCACGCTTAAGACTGGGCGCTGCGACCTCTGCGGCACTGCTTTTAGCAATCTTTGGCTGGGGTTCTATCGCGAAATTGTCTGGAGCGGTTGTTGCGCCCGGCTTGGTTGTGATCGATTCAAATAGCAAAAAAGTCCAGCACCAGCAGGGTGGCATCGTCGGAGAAATCCTTGTCAAGAACGGGGCTCGGGTCGCGGCCGGCGATCCATTGATCCGCCTCGACGCAACCCAGACCCGCGCATCGCTGGCCATCATCAATTCTCAATTGACCGAACTGCTTGGACGCAAAGCCAGGCTGGCGGCCGAGCGAGACGATCACGCGGTAATCAGCTTTCCGACAGACTACGAGGGGTCGCCGGAAATGACACGAGTCATGGCCGGTGAGGTCCGCCTGTTTGAGGCTAGGCGCGCTGCTGCGAATGGGCAAAAAGCCCAACTCGGAGAACGCATCAAGCAGTCCGAGGAAGAAATCAAAGGATTGGAGGTCCAAAATAAAGCTAAGTCGCGCGAACTCGAATTGATCCACGAGGAATTCAATCGCATCAATGACCTCTTTAAACGGAAGTTGATGCCGGTCAATCGCGTCCTCAGCATCCAGCGCGACGAGGCACGCATTGGCGGTGAAGTCGGAACGCTGGTCTCGCAGATAGCAAAGCTGGGCGGCCAGATGGCAGAATCGCGCCTGCAAATTATTGCGGTCGACCAGAATAAGTTCTCCGACGCGCAAAAGGAATTGCGCGATTTGGAGGGCCGTGTAGCCGAACTGCAAGAGAGAAAAGTTGCCGCCGAGGATCAGCTTCGCCGCGTCGAATTACGCGCACCGATCGACGGCATCGTAAACGAACTCAGTGTTCACACCGTGGGCGGTGTCGTAAATCCTGGCGAGCAATTGATGATGGTTGTGCCAAGCGAGGAATTACTTAGTGTCGAAGTGCGGGTGCCAACGGCAGATGTCGATCAAGTCAAGGTTGGTGGTCCCTGCATCCTTCATTTTACGGCATTCAACAGACGGACGACCCCTGAGATAAAAGGCAAAGTGACTATGTTGTCCGCCGATGCCAGCCGAGAAAATCAAACGGGCCAATATTACTACACAGTAAGAATATCGCCAGATCCGCAGGAAATAGCGAATTTTGGTGATCAAAAGCTGATACCGGGCATGCCCGTCGAAGTGTTCATGGAAACAGGCGCGCGAACAGCACTTTCGTATCTCGTCAAACCACTTGCAGATCAATTCAATCGCGCATTTCGTGAGAGATGACCAACCAGTTTCACGTAAACCCCAGTGCGGCTGCCTGTTTTAATACCCAGACAGGAAAATTGGCGATGTCAGGCCAAAACCTAATAATCACACGCCAATACACAGGCATACTGCTTAATGCATAAAGTGTTCCGTCAAGGCTCTAACATGATCCGGCTGTGCAGTTTTGTGATGTGGTGCGCCGGGTTTGCCGCATTTTCCAGCTCGATCGTACATGCCCAAACATTTCAGCCCGTGAAGCGCGAAATTCTGGCGCTGTTCGACGGCAGCAACGAAGGTTCAGCTGAGCGGAGCCGCATTCATCGTTTTGCTGAATTACCGCTCAACTATCTCGGGTTCGTCTTGCGGTACCACGATATTCGCGAGAAGTTGCCGGAGCCGACAGAGCTTAGGAAATATAGAGGCGTATTAACGTGGTTTGCTTCCGCGGTTCCAGACAGCAACGCTTATCTCGCTTGGGCGAACGATGTCGCGGCAATGAAATTGCAGTATGTTATACTCGGTGATATCGGGGTTGGCGCAACTCCGCCTAATCTATTTTTGCTCAACAACATGCTTGGTAAGATTGGTTTACGGCACATCGGGGAGTACATCTCGCCCACAATTGGATCCACCATAGTTCGCAAGGACGGCAGCTTGGTCGGATTTGAATGTAATCTCGATCCAATCCTGCCTGACTATCCGGTGATTGAAAACACCGATCCAACGTCTCGCGCTGGTCTCACACTTCAAGTCCCCGTTCGTGATGGGTTGGCACAGGCGGCGCTTGTCTCAGTGTCGAAAACGGGAGGCTTCGCGGCGCTGAATTATGAATTTTGTCACCAGCGTGCGCCGACGCATCGCGGGCGTTGGTTGATCGACCCATTCGAGTTCCTTGCCGCAGCGTTCGCTCGCGAGAATTATCCGATCCCGGACGTCACCACCGTTTCCGGTCGGCGGTTGTTTTTTAGTCAAATGCACAGCGAAGGCTGGGGCAGAGAAACTCGCATCGAGCGATATCGTCAACATCCGACAACCTCAGCAGAGGTTGTGATGCGTGAAATCATAGAGCCGTTCAATAATTTTCCCGTGACGCTTGATTTGCGCGAAAGCGACACGATGACGTCACCGGCTATGGCGCGGCAATCAAGTGCTCTGACGGAGATTTATCTGGCGCAGCCGCAATTAAGCCGTCCTGCCGCACTTGCAATCGGAACGACGCTTTCGCGATTTGACGCATCATATCCGTCGATTTCAAGCCTGCCGCCCGTTAAATCACCTGTCCGCAATGTCTTATACTATGCCGCGACGGGCGATGAGACCGCTTATGCCGATCCGCAAAACAAGCGACCGGCTGAAATTTATGGACTTTCGGAAACCTTGCGGAATACTGAAACACCTCGTCGGCTTAAGGCGTACAATATTAATTTCCATGCCTTTGCCGGCCAGCATCCATCTTCATTGCAGTCGCTTAAATCACAATTCACCGCTGCTTCTGAATTGCCTTTGACGCCGATAACTGCTCCACAATTTGCGAAAATCGCCGCCGGCTTCTTCACCTCCTCAATCGTACAAATAACCGAGCGCAGCTGGCGCATTGAGAACCGAGGCGCCCTAAGCACAGTTCGTTTTGACGACGCGTCTGAACTGGAGCTAGATATTCCGGCGAGCATTGGCGTATTGGGTTCGACCAGACACAGCGGAAAACTCTTCGTTGCTCTCGACGAAGCTGCTCCAACCGCAACGGTGGTCCTCACGCCGACAACATTACGCGAGAAAATCAACTCAGACGATAGGGCGGTTTCGCTGGTCGAAAGCCGTTGGAGAGTAAGTCGTTTGATCACCTCGACATGTTACCTGAGCTTCGAAGCTCAAGGCTTTGGCATTGGTGAATTCATCTGGTCCGGGGCGGCGCCATCGAAGCGGCGCATAAAAGTATCGCGACGTGACGATGAACTTTGGCAGGGAAGCGCGACCCCTGATGCAACCGGGCAACTTGAATTTAAACTCCCGGTTTCCGCAATACAACCAGTCACAGTCGAAGTAAGCTGCGACGACACAAAGGGCTGAGAATGAGGCAACATCACGGTATTCTCGGTGCTGTCGCCGTCCTTGTGCTCTTGGGGGCTTACGCGTTTATGCCACGCGTAGAGGAGCACGTGACCATGCTGGCCCGGGACGGGCTTTATGAATCGGCACTGCGCGAAGTGACAGCATTGCCGCAAAATACTCCTCGCCAACCGCAGGTGCTGATGCAGATATATATGCTGCGTGAGAAAGAGGGAAATTACGCGGATGCAGTCGCAACATTGAAGGAGTATCTGGCGCTTCGGCCTGGGGACGAGGTCGCCCGCGAGCGATACGCCAAGCTTCTTTTGACGACCGGTGATCTTGCATCATATCTTGTCGAGGCCCGGACGCTGACCGCGATACACCCAGATGCCAAGCGGATCGAACAGCTGGCAAGTTTATATCGCTTACACGGGTATTTTGCCGAAGAACTGGATTTGCTACACACCTACGCACGGACGGCTCACCTTGATAGTTCGCTTAACGAACGCCTAGGTAGCCTTCTGGCAGCACGCGGTGATTGGCGCGGCGCTCTCGAATGGCTGTCGCAGGCCGACCGGGCAGCTCCGGATGATCAGAGTTATGGGCGTTTACTTCTGCTTGATGTTCTCCTGCGAGACAACCAGCGCAAGCTGGCGCTTCAAAAAGCCAAGAGCTGGATCGCCAAATGGCGAAGCGCCTTTTTAACGGTCAAGCTGATAGTCGCGTTTGCCGATGCGGCCGAAAATGAGGCCGCGACCGAGCTCGCCGAGGCTGTTGTATCTCTTATGCCAGAGAAAGTTTTCGATATAGTTGGTGCGTTAACCCGCCGAGAACGTCCACAAGCTGCCCGCACGATGCTCGCCAGCTGGAGTACCCGGGCGGTAAAATCCGACCGTGATCAGTGGCGCGAATATATCTACGCGGTCCTTCAACTCGGCGACTTTGGTGAGCCGTTTCAATTGCTCGCTCGGTTGACCCGAAGCGGTGCTGCGCCCCTGATGCGCGCGCGTTTGGCCGAAGAGATCGCCGCTGCAATGGGCATGCAGGCACTGGAACCCCTGCGTCAATATCTGACAAATGAAGTGCTCAAAACCCGACCATTGTTTGCTGGCCAGCTGGCTCAATTTGAGGGAAACGCACAATTATCGCTCCATTACTTGACCACGACGAGACCCGTCGATTTGACCTCGGACCAGAGAATGGCGTGGCTGGCTGCATTGCGAAAAGTTGAAAGCACCACAGCTGTATTTCAACGGTTGACCCGCCTTTGGGTGGCAAAGCAGTTGCCACCCGAATACTATCAATTACTGGCTGAAGAAGCACGACTGCGAAATAATAATTACCTGTATAGCGCTATTTGGTCTTCACTCGACAAATGAAAGCGGCTCGCGAGCGTAAGTTCTGATTGGGGTCAGGTTATTCAAATAGATTTGAGGCGCACCCCTCGCTAAGATTGGCTTTCATGTATGTTCAAGGGTGGCGCTGAAATGCAATCGCCGTTTCATAAATCATTGTATTCGAATAGTTTTCAGTTTGGGTTCGGGGCCTGGAAAGTCGTGCTTGCTCCATGGTTTCTGGAGTTGGTCTTACTCTTCCTGCCTCTCGTGCTCGTTGAATTGGCCTTGCCGGGACCGGCGCGCCTGGCGGCCATGAACCCACACCCGTTTTGGATCCCGGTACTGCTGCTATCCACCCAACACGGTTTGGCCGCTGGTCTTTCCGCCGCGGCTACCGCTACCGTGATTGCCTCGATCCTGGGTTGGCCGACACAAGGCGGTGGGGAGGATTTATACGATTATTCCAACCGTGTCTGGCGGGAACCGATCATGTGGATCGGCGCCGCGATCGTCCTCGGTTGCCTCCGCGTGCAGCAAATTGACAAGGTGGCAGTGTTGCGGAACCAGTTTTTGAACGCCAATGTCCAGCGCCAAGATGTTGCTGAACAATACGAGCGTATTCGGCTTCATGTCGAAGGACTGGAGCGTCAAATTGCATCGGGCGAGGACAATTCGCTCGCGTCGGCTTTCACCAAGCTAGAGCAACTCGCGACCGCCGATCAGGATCAACTGGGTCCAGCGCTTGCAGCGGCAGTCGCGCACTGGGTGGGCCCAGCCGTGATAAGTGTTCTGCTGCGGCGCGACGACAAGCTGATCGATCACCCGGGGTTTGGAATGACGTCAAGTCCTTGTCCGGTGTCGAATGAATTGGAAGCCGCGTTAATGCGTGGCAAACGCGTCCTATCACTTCTCCGCGCAGAAGACGCGGCTTCCCTGAACAACGCCGCCTTGTTTGCAGCACCCGTTTTCGCGATCGGCAGCGACAAAGTAGTTGGCGCGTTGTTGCTCAGAAGTGTTGATCCGATGCGGATCGATGGAAACCTGGAGGTGGTGCTGTCGGTCATTGCTGGTGCATTGGCGCATCAGATCGGCAAACAACCCGTTGTGATCAATTTTGAACGTGATCGGTTAGCCAATCGAGGCGGCAGTGCTGAAGATCATGCCCACAGAAATGCCGGTCGTGGTGCGGAACTTATGGATCTTCCGGCACCCGCTACGCGAGTAGCCTCATAAGCCGACGTTGGCGTTTACTGCATCCACGAAGGCGCTTGGCAGATTAAAGATGGAAAACGACGAATCACTTAAAACACCGACAAGCGAGACCCGCGCAGCAAAGGCCGTGTTAGTCATTCTAGCCGTGGCTGATGGGCTTGTCTGTTTTGCAATTGTTTTAGACATGCTCACGCCGTCCACTGGCGGTTTCCTGCACCTATCGCTTGTTGCTATTGGGACTATCCGGGCGCGCTTTAGCATTAGAGGCGACAGCGCATCCCAAACTATCGGATTGCTGGTGACGCTTTTGGCGGGCCCGCTCGGTCTTCTCAGCTATATATTTGTGACATTAGTGGACCGTAGGAGTGCGCCGTCGCATGGCACGCTGGATGCCTGGTACAAGCGCATTTCAGGCGAAGAACCAACAGTTTTGGCGAGCCGTTTGCACGATCACTTCGCGACAGGTCGTTCTTTCCAACCCGGCCAACGCCACGAGCGCCAGTTCTCGGAGGTCATGACTCGCGGTGCAATGTCCGAAAAGCAGTCCCTCCTGGGATTGATTGGCCTCAAATACCACTCTTCTTACGCCCCATTGCTCGCGATGGCATTGAAGGCACCGGAAGGAAGCGTTCGCGCTCAGGCAGCGGCCGTGTTCGTCAAAATGAAACTAGAGACCAGATTGAAACTTGCGCGGATAGTCAAAGATTCGAGACGACACGACTTGTCGGCTCAAGTATCAGAAATCTTGTCGTGCACGCGATCTGGATTTCTCGACCGGGCCGAAATGGCGCGCGGTCTTGCTGTAGCACGCGCAAATTGCGAGCAAGCGATGCGTCACAATCCTACCGATGAAGTGGCGGCTGCACTGTTATGCGAAGTCTTGGCGGCAAACAGTGATCATGAAGCCGTTGTGTGTTTTCTAGAATCGCAGCCTCAGCCAAAATCGTCTGCTCTCATCCGTATATATCTCAGCAGTCTAATGGCGCTCGGACGTCATGGCGACCTAAGACATTACCTGCTGCAAGAGTCACTTTTGCGCCATTCAATAGCGCCGCATTCGGCGGGGGCCTAGCATGTTTGCCCTCGACAGGTTTGTTCAACGCTCAGAAACGCAGATCCGGCAACCCGTCGATGTGTGTCTGATCGCTGAGGGGAGTTATCCGCACATCGCCGGCGGAGTGTCGTCGTGGATTGACTGGTTGATGAGGACGCAGGAAAGCCGCACATTCGCAGTCGTGTCGGTCGTTGTCGGTGCAGCGCCGCGCCCTTCGAAATATGCTTTTCCAGCTAATCTCACCCATATCGCCGAACTCGATTTGCAATCTAAGCTGGCGCGGTCCCGCATCCAGAGACGGCCGGTCTTGTGTCACGCAGACGAACTCGCAGAGCCATTGATCAATTTGATCCGAGGCGGTGGATTAGCCGAGTTTTGCAAGCTGAACGAAATTGTCAACGAGCCGGGTCGGGAAATGACCCGCGAAGATTTACTCGATTCCGACTTGTCCTTCGATGTCGTCCGAAGGATCTATGACACGGTTATGCCGCACGCTTCATTTGTGCAGTTTTATTGGGCATATCGCGCGCTCTTTGGAGGGCTGTTCGCAATCTTGAAATTTAAGCCTCCAACTGCCACCATCTACCACACGATTTCGACTGGTTACGCCGGATTGCTGGCTGCGCGGGCTACACTAACAACAGGCAAGGCGGCTGTAGTGACTGAGCACGGCATCTATACAAACGAGCGTAGAATCGAAATTCTTATGGCGGATTGGATCTCCGATTCTGTCGAGAAGGGGCTGTCCTTAAATGATCCACGAACGGACTTGCGCGACGTCTGGATTAATGTCTTCGAGAGTTACGCGCGGATCTGCTACGAAGCGTCTAGCGTGATTACGACGCTCTATCGCGACAACCAGCATCAGCAGATCGTCATTGGCGCCGATCCAGAAAAGCTGAGCGTCATTGCAAATGGTATCGACGTTAAGCGCTTTGCCAACGTGCCCTGTGCATCGGCCGAAGCGCCGCCCACCATGGCGTTGATCGGACGCGTGGTGCCGATCAAGGACGTCAAGACATTCATCACTTCCGTCGCCTTGGCGCGTAACCGGCTGCCGCGTCTTAAGGCGCTTGTGCTCGGCCCGACCGATGAAGATGTGGAGTATTTCGCGGAATGCAAAGCGTTGGTGGACGAGCTGAACCTGGCTGACGTTTTGACCTTCACAGGTAACGTCAAAATTGCAGATTTCATGTCGTTGATCCACGTGGTTGTTTTAACTAGCCTTAGCGAAGCGCAGCCATTGGTTCTCCTGGAGGCGGGCGCGGCAGGAATACCCTGTGTTGCAACCAATGTCGGATCGTGCCGGGAGATCATCGAAGGTACACTAGAGGGCGACGAACCCGGGGGATTTGTCACTGATTTAGTGGCGCCTGAGCAGTTGGCCGAAGCAACTATTCAGTTGTTGTCAAACCCAGGGTTGCGTGAACGCTTGGGGGAAAATCTCAGACAGCGCGTCAGGCAGCGCTACGCATCAGACTTGTCGCGAGATAAATACGCAGCACTCTACGCAAATCTTGCCGCAAGCAGCGTGCACAGTTCCTGCAGCGGAGGCAACTGATGGCAGGCATCGGATTCCAATTGCGTCGTTTAAGCGACGAGGATAACCTGCTGGCGCCTATGGCATCAATTGGTCACGCGGCTATTATCGCCACGGGACCATGGATATTTACGGTCACAGCGCTGCAGTTAATCACTAGTTTTTCGTCACGGTTTATACCTGTGGAAACGCTCGGTGGTTTCAGACTAGTAATAATTTATTCTTTCGCGTTGTCGCTGGTCGTTACCGCGCCGGTCGTCATCGTCGCCGCCAGAATGGTTGGCGATGCTATATACCTAAATGCATATCACCGCATAAAGCCGCTGTACGTAGCCGCATTGCTGTTGTCCGGGTGCGGTGCTGGTGCCGTAGCTTTATTCGTTTACATCATGTTTGGACTACCCCTTAAGGTAGCTATGGCCGGCAGCAGTTGCTGCGGACTGGTCGCGCTCATTTGGGTCGGCTTGTCTTTTTGTGGCGCAGTTCGCGACTACGTCACGATCACTTTCGGTTTTATTACAGGTCTGGCAGTTGCCGTTGTTGGTGCAGTGGCGACCGCACGGAGCGTTCCAGAAGTGGCTGCAATTATCTACGCATTTGATTGTGGGCTTGTGATCATTGTTTGCACGCTCTCCAGTCGCATTTTAACGACATTTCCCCATCCGATGGGCGATCCAATAAAGCCTTTGCAGGCTCTGTGTCATGGAATAAGGCGTTTTTGGCTGCTGGCACTTGGCGGTTTCATCTCCGCACTCGCCATATGGGCCGACAAGTGGGTCGTATGGTCGGGACCAGCTGGCGAGCGCCATGCGCTCGGATTGTTTCATGCGCCGTTCTACGACAGCGCTATGTTTACCGCCTGCCTGGTTGCAATTCCGGCGCTCGCGCTGTTCGTAACGCACATAGAAACTGCATTCTTCGAGAAACATCATGCATACTACAAAGCAATTAGAAATCACGCGACTTTGCGACAGATCGAGCAAATCGCGGCTCAATTGTCGCAAGAGACGTTCCGATCAATATCCAATATCACGCTGATACAGGCTGCTATCTGCTGCATGGCCGTTTTGGTCGCTCCGTCCCTCATTGAAGTAGCAGGATTGCAATACCGACAGATTGGTATTTTGCGATTTGGCATACTGGGCTCGCTCTTCCAATTTGTTTTTTTCGCATCGACATCGTTGCTGCTGTTCTTTGAGAGGTATGCTCACTTCTTGGCGCTACAGACGACCTTTCTTGTCTTACAGGTCGTACTGACGGCGATATCAGTCCGATTAGGACCGGCATATTACGGCACCGGAAATCTGATCGCCTGCCTCAGCTGCGGGCTCTTGGCGGCCGCTGTCTTGGAACGGACATTGAAAAATCTGACCTACAATACCTTCAGATCAGCAAGTCGTCAGCAGTCTGGGAAAATCGAGAACGATCTCTTGGAATTTGATCAGCGCCAGCGCAGAACCACAGGAGGACTATCGTGATGTTCCTAAAGCAAACCAATGCCATTTCTTCGATCTCCATCGGAGCAGTCTTGGCAGTTGCCCTCACACTTAATGGTGGCGTCATGTCGGTCGCGCAGGAAATGGCGCGTGGAGATCGCGCCGTAAGTGCGAATGGCGCCGTTGCGGTCAAGCCGACAGTTGCTGTCGGCGATCGATTGAAGATTACGTTTTTCGAATCCTTGGACATCGGCAGTCGTGCTACGGCAGGAGCGATGGATCCCGCTGCGGCAGGTCCGGCCTTGCAGACGTTTTATCAGCGAATGGATTTAAGTGGGGAGTTCAATATTGACCAGGACGGATCTATTTCGTTGCCGCGCCTCGGTCGCTTTGTACTTGCAGGGCGCTCTGTGCCAGAGATCCAGGCAGACCTTGCCATTACTTTCACTCGCGTCATGGGCCGGCCCGCCGATGTCAACGTCACAATCACGGAGCGACAACCCATATATGTCGTGGGGCCGGTCAAGCAGCCCGGTTCTTATAAGTTCGTATCAGGTATGATGGTTATTCAAGCCGTTGCACTGGCCGGCGGTTTTGAGCACGGTTTGGTCGGCACCTCCCAGGCCATTGAAGGTATTCGCGAAATCGAACGCGTGCAGAAGTCCGCCGACCAAATGAAACGCCTACTGGCCCGCCGTGCCCGATTTGAAGCGCAGCGCAGCGGTATGAATTCCCTACAGGCGCCTGAGCAACTGATTGCTATCGCGGGTGAGAACGGTGCAAACACCTATCTCGCCTCGGAAAACGCACTGCTCCGAGTTGAAAGGAGCCAGCAAGACTTACAGAGCACCGAAGCGGTGACGGCTGTGACGTTGGCGCAAAACGAGTTGCAGGCCTTGCGGCTTAAGCTTACCGCATTAGAGACGCAGCGCGGAATAAAGGCCGAACGTTTCGCAGAATTGCAAAAACTCATGACGCGAGGGATTACGACACGCAATGGCGTCGTAGCGGTGCGCAGCGAATTGGCTGAGATCGAAACCCAACGCCACGAAGCACTTGTTGCAATTGTGCGTGCCGAAGGGCGCGTTAAGCTGGCGGAACAAGCCCAAAGGCGCGTTCATGCTGACGCATCAGCAAGCTTGATTAGGGCGATCGCACAGGTTGATAGTGAAATATCGGAACTCAATGGTGCGCTCGCATCGACGGAGTTGATAATGACTTTTGTCGAAGAAAGCAGTTCACGGTTGACACTGGCGAAGACGACATCGCGTCCGACCTACGAAATTGTCCGTCAAGGCAGCGATGGCGCGTCGGTCCGTTCGGCGACCGAGACTTCTATATTGCAGCCAGGCGACGTTCTCAAGATACAAATGGTAATGCAGCAACCGGCCCGCAATGCCGGCAATGTCAAGGAAACGCGCCTAGAACACGGCCGTCTCCAGCTTCGCTAGGTTTCCGATCGCGAAGTTGTTTTTGAACAGGCAGTGCATAAATCGAACAGAGCTAGGGGCGCTCCGCGACTGCAAAGAAGTCGGAGCGGCCCTCACGCAAAAACCGGCGATGCGGATCATCATTTATCACCTCACGACGTTCCAAACAAACGAACGCAGCGTCTTCGCATCGAGTGAGCAAGGCGTTATGCAACGTTCGTCATGGTCGAGTCACAGTTTTGTTTCAAGCTTGACGCGCTCGGCCTCGGCGAACGCGGTTGCTATTCTTGGGGTGTTTAATTTGCGGCGCGCGCGTGAAACGATTGGGTTGGTTTGGATGCGAGATTTGTGGCTATCGGCATTGTCCGTGGTTCTGGTATGCTCGTTCCCGCCGTTCGCTGCGTCAAGCCAGATTGAGACCTTCACTCGCAGCGATGCGCAGAAGTTTCTTCGCACCATTTCCACTTGGGGATGTCAATATCAGAACATCGACATCGAGAAGCTGGCGGCGACGTCGCTCGACCTTGTCGTTATTGATCCGGTACTCGACGGAGGCACAGGTCGGCGCGCCAGTCGCGCAGAGGTTGATCAGTTAAAAACCAAACCGGACGGTAACAGACGCATGGTGCTGGCCTACCTCGCAATTGGCGCTGCCGAAGAATATCGCGCCTATTGGAAACCTGAATGGCTGATTTCTCCTCCCCGTTGGCTGGGTGAGGCCAATCCTGCCTGGCCGCTTAGTCATGCCGTGCGGTATTGGGACCCCGAATGGCAAAAAATCGTCACTGATGGGCTGCAGCAGATCGTTGACGCGGGCTTCGATGGTGTGTTTCTTGATCGCGTCGACGCATTTCACGACTGGCGAGACGCTGAGCAGCCGTTGCAGGCTGAAATGACGAAGTTGGTGGCTGAAATAGCTGAAACATCGCGCAAATCTGTCCCGGGATTCGTATTGATCAGCCAGAATGCGGAGCCCCTCCTCAGCAACTCCGCATTTCGCGGCGTCATCGACGCGGTGAGTAAAGAAAGTCTCCTCACCGGTCTGCAGGGTGAGGGTGTGCTGAACACTGTTGAACAGATCGCCTGGAGCATGTCGTTTCTGTCTCAAGCCCAAAATGCGGGACTTGTCGTGCTCGCGATTGAGTACGTTTCGGCGCCAAATCAACAGTCGCCAATTGCTCGTCGATTGCAGAGCATGCGCTTTAAACCATTCATTGCCAACAGACTTCTGGATGTTATTCCGCCAACGGATTCTCGGCTGACGGATCGATAAAAAAAGCAAATGATCCGAGTGAATATTTTAGTTAAGCAAGTCTGGACAGACGACGAAAACTGTGTCAAAAAAGGTCAACTCAGACATTGTAATTAAGCTCACCTTGACATCGCAAACTCAGCTCGTAGTTGCACGCTACTGCCCCCCCCGAACGATTGTTATTTGCCGCACGCCAAATGGTGTTTAAGCGCTGTAGGCGAAGGCGGAGGTGAAGCTGTATCTGATCTCCAATGGTGGAAAATCAACGGATTTTCTTAAAGGCTGATCGTTATGCGTATTCTGTTGCGGCGAGAAATGGCACGGCGACCACTTGTTTGCTTTGGATCTCCATTAGGCAGTTTCTAGAGGTATTGATTGTTTCACGTAAGTTGGATGTTCGAGATAATAAAAGTAGACAGGTAATTGAATTGTACGGGTAATTGAGTTTGACAGGTGTTGGTGCCATGGGGAGCTTTGCAGAGGACACTATCAATGGGTCAGAGTTGATCCATCCCCCAATTTTGACACAAGTATTGGGACGGAGTTTGGGTGCGGGCGGCCAGCTCGGCGTTAAACGCATTGACTTGCGCCCACAGCAAAGGCTGGTGCGCGCTCCTGCGCATGATCGACAAGTTTTGATGGTCGGTGAGGGTGTTCTGTCGCTGGATGCATTGCCCGGAAAAGGGCAGCGGCAAATCCTTGACTTCTTGATGGCAGGTGACGTCATTCCGTTGTCAGCAATTCAATTTCTACCGACCATCTCGGTTCGCGCTTTGACCAAGGCGACGCTCGTTTGTACCGGCGATCAAGATGAGGACGAGTGCAACCTTCGCGACATGAGAAATTCGCGGGATCAATTGCAATCCCAGCTGCAACGCGCACACTTGCAACAGCTTCTGGTCGGGCACATGGATGCGGAAGCAAGGGTTGCATCATTTGTTTTTGCATTTGCACTGCGAGTGGGTGCCGACGCACAAACGAGGTCAAGTCTTGAACTACCGATGTCGCGTGATGATATGGCCGATTATCTGGCTATGAATCGCGACACTTTAAGTCGTGTCATGATGCGATTTGAAACTCAGTTACTTATAGCGCGATTAAATCGCCATGCCATTCGTGTCCTTAATTTTGAGGGGCTGAGGCAGCTATCGCCGGTGGCATCGCTGATCGCGGCAATCCTTGGCAGGCATGAAAAGTCCGGCGCGACCGCTTAGGTCGCGTGCGGTTATGCGCGACCTATTCTTCACGCGCTGCGCCACAATCAGAGTATCGGTTGATATCTCCACTAACGGCGGTTGATGCACGCTCTCGTTTCTGACGCGGCTTTGTGCGGTCACGGACTGAAAAATCCTGCAAGGCATTTGAGCCGCGGAAAATGGTTCTGCAATCGGTAAGTTTAATATTGCAAATACGCTCCTAAGCAGACATTAGCGAAAGACAGACAACACTTCGCGAGGCTAGTTTAAGTCGTCGCACGCTTCAATCACCCACCACATTTGATATCATTTGGTTCGCATTAACCAACTGGCGTCGGCAGCCGGACTTGGTGGTATGCAGCACATGATCAAAACACAGCTATATCCGAAATCGCCCCAAACATCAGTGGTGTAGTTGCTTCGATGCACTGCGCGGAAGGCCGCAAAGTTTCAGGAAATGGTCTTGTGTTCGAATGTTTCTACGATCACTTCGAAGAGGGCGCTGAACGGCGTCGATGGGTATCTTGCGCGATCTTACTGGCACCCGCCGGTGGCAGCGGAACCCTTCAAGCGCGCTGGCAATTTCTCTTATTGAAGCATGGCCTGCGAGCATTAAAATTGGAAGAATGGCCGCAAATGGCCAAGCAAAAAAAGTGGGGCGCCGAGACCCAGAAACAACTGCTGACTGAATTTGTCGATACCATCAAGCACAGTAGCCAGTTCGGTATTTGCGTCTCGATTGCGCCGGAGGTATGGCAGCAGTTCCTGCCGGACAGGAAGCGCCAATTTGGTTCGCCGCATGAGTTCTGCTTCCTCAGGTCACTCCGGCTGGCCCTGGACCGCTTGGAAACATCGGCATTGCATGAGGCCGGGTCATTCATTTTTCCTCGTGATTTGATCAGTTTTGATAGTACAGCGCATCTCCTCATGCGGTGGTTCAATACTGACAGTCGTGCTTCCGAGTATGCCAAAACGATTGAATTCATCGATATCGATCGCTCCGCCCAGTTGCAGTCGAGCAGTCTGATGGCACGCATGGCCATGCGGGACTTTAAGGCTCGCAATCAAAAGCGATTGGATTTGTCCCTGGCACAGATGGTTCTTCCGCAATTGCCGTCGTTTGGTGTAAGCGAGTTTTGGGATCAAGAGTACGCCGACCGCCATGGTGGCGGGGTGGAATGGGATTTGCCGATGCCTGGTAAGCGTCGGTTACGCATCAAGAAATAGGTTCAAAGTATTTGAGTTGCAGCGTGTGCCTGCATACAGTTGTTTGCGGTTGCGTTAATTGGGTCGTCTATTAGCATCAGAGTGCAAAGCGAATTTTAATTTAAGGGGTTGCTCATGTCGAGTAGGATTTCTGGTGCGATTGCGGTGCTGCTGGCTTTGGTGTCTGCTTCGCCACCAGCCTTTGCCGAGGGTGCACTTGCCTTCGGCACTCCCGACGATATTTCCAAGAATGGCGTCGCCGCCGGCTACGCGATCAATCAGGACTCTATCGAGGAAGCAAAAAAGTTGGCGCTCGAAGAATGCAGGAAGGGCAAGTCGGCGCCAAAGCGCACGACGGATTTGTGTCGCGTATATGAAACGTTCAAAGGGCGCTGCTTCGCGTTTGCTATCGATCCGAAGGACGGCACTCCAGGCTGGGGCTGGCATCTCGCCGACAATCTCGAGGATGCGAAATCGATCGCCCTGCAGCGTTGCAAGGCCACCGAAGGAGCGGCCCGCAAGGGCGAATGCCGCGTCACGAAAAATGGATGCGACGAGAAGAAGTAGCGGTCGCAGCAGATAGCAATCGGTGCTCAACCGCGCCAATGAAGCGCGCACGCCAGAGTAAAAAGACGGCGTGCCGTGGTGGCGTCAAGTGAAATGCGACCGGCAAGTCGCTCGCTGAGCAGCGTTGCGCCTTCGTCGTGCAGAGCGCGGCGCCCGACATCGATCTGCTGTATGCGTGACGGCGGCGCGTTTCGAATGGCGTCAAAATAGCTTTCGCAGACTAGGAAGTAGTCTTTGATCACGCGGCGCAACGGCAACATCGGCACGGTAATCACGGCGGTCCCCGAGTTTTGTGCAGCGTTGGTCGCCTTAGCGGGTGTCGCGGTGAATACCAATTTGTCGTCGGCAACGCCGATAACCAGCTCATAAGGTCCATCGTCCCGACCTACGAGTTCAAAGTGGTTGCTTTCGAGGATGTCGTAGATGGCCACCTCGCGCTCATGTTCGATATTCTGATTCCCGGGCTTGATCGAGGCTGCATCAAGCGTCAGCGCACTGACGTGGTGCCGCGAGCCCGGAACTGGGCCGGCGTCGGGGTGGCTCGGATCGCTCACTCTGCTTCTCCCTGCTGTTTTGGCAGCCTAATGCCAACGGAACGACGGTGAGCTTCCAGTCCCTCGGCGCGCGCCAACGTCATGGCGGCCGGACCGAGAGCGGCGAGCGAGGCAGGGTTGAGGCGCAACAGCGATGTGCGCTTCATGTAGTCGAGCACGCCCAGGCCAGACGAAAAACGCGCGGATCGCGCAGTCGGCAACACGTGGTTGGATCCAGCGACATAATCGCCGATCACTTCCGGCGTATATTTTCCGAGGAAAATTGCACCGGCATTGCGAATGCGCGCGGCCAACGCGTCCGGATCTGCGGTGGCGATCTCCAAATGCTCGGCGGCCAGACGATCGGCCAGGGCAGGGGCTTCATCGAGCGACCGCACGAGAATGACCGCGCCGAATTCGGCCCAACTGTCGGCGGCGATCTTGCCGCGCGGCATGAAGGCAATCTGTCGGCTGACTGCGGCCGTCACTGCCGCCGCGAAGGCCGCGTCGTCGGTGATCAATATTGATTGCGCTCCTCCGCCGTGTTCGGCTTGCGCTAGCAGATCCGTGGCGATCCAGTGCGGATCGTTATCGGCGTCGGCGATGACCAGTACTTCGGACGGGCCAGCGATGCTGTCGATGCCGACTGTACCGTAGACCTGCCGTTTGGCCGCGGCCACGTAAGCATTTCCTGGCCCGACGATCTTGACGACGGGCGCAATCGTCCTCGTGCCATAAGCGAGCGCCGCGATTGCCTGCGCGCCGCCGACCCGATAGATTTCGTCGATGCCGGCGATGTGCGCAGCAGCCAATACCAGCGGGTTCAATACGCCGCTTTGGCAGGGCACCACCATGGCCACGCGCGGCACGCCGGCGACTTTGGCGGGCAGCGCGTTCATCAGCACCGAACTTGGGTAGCTGGCGAGACCGCCTGGCACGTAGAGACCCACCGATTCTACTGCCGTCCATCGGCTGCCCAGCTCTGCCCCTGTGCTATCGGTATAACGATCATCACTTGGTCGCTGCCGCTGGTGGTGTGTGCGGATACGCTCGGCCGCAAACTCCAATGCGGCGATAGTGTCTGCATCGCAGGCCTTGGCCGCGCCCGTGATTTCTGCAGCCGCAATGCGCAGGCCATGCCGCGCGATATCGAAGCCGTCATATTTCAGCGTTAACTCGGCGAGTGCCGCGTCATCCCGTGCGCGCACATCGGCGATGATCGCCCGCACAGCAGTGTCGACGTCCTCCGAAGACTCCCGCTTTCCCGCCAGAAATATAGCGAATTTGGCCTCGAAATCGTCGGATCGGGTATCTAAGTTAACAGCCATCTTAGTTGGTACTTTGGTCAGTGTTGCCCGCACGAGCGTCGTTGTAGCCCGTAGCCTGCGGACTGTCACGATAGGGGTTGCAAGCGCAGCACGTCCCTTGGCCTTCGCCTGTTCACGCGATGAAATGCTGGGGTTCACCCCGGGCCTTCCATGCCGGACCAAGATCTTCCAACGCCAGTTCGACACACTCGACATCAAGCTGTAACGATGCACCTCCGGCACAAACGATCGTCAGAGTTCCGGCCGGAGCCATTGCCGGATCAGCTACAGCTGCAAAATTCAGCGTCAGGACCGACAACACCGTGTTGCGATCGTCACGGAGAAAGCCCTGGAACCGAACGCTTGCAACTCGATCTATCCGGAGCGCCGCACGCCGCCGCTGCAGCTCTGCTCGGCCGCCAGCGTCGTACTGGCGGTGCAGCCGATTACAAAGAGCTGCGAACCGGCGGGCAGTGTTGCTGTAGGTTATATCTCCAACCATGATCACCGCGTCCTGCAGGTGGGCGGCGACAACGGTAAGGTCCGAAGGCTCGAGAGCGATCAATTTGAGTAGGGTCATGGCCAGTAAGTGTTAGAGCGAGCGGCAACCGAAGGCGAGCCAAATTTTACCGGCGACACGCACCAACCTTCACGATGGCTTTCCGATCTGTTGGGTGCCGCTTGTCGAGCAGGACCTGCATCTCGCTCATGGTCCTTGATCGGTGGCCACCAAGGTCTCAAGGAAGCGCGCCGTGATCGCCTCGCGCTTGCGGCCAAGCCCAGCCTGTTTGCTGTCCTTGAGCTGCAATTCGAGGGTCGTCTCAGCTACGCAAAGGGACCGGATTTGTTTTGTGAAATCGTGGCTCGTGCCACCGCGGATGTGCGTTTTGCAGGTACTGCGTGGCACACCTGGGGTGCCAGTTCGATGCGCCAGGAACGCGAACAGAATTCCGGCAATGGTAGTAATCGCCCGCACGGATACCGCAGCATACCGGTTTCAGGTGTTGTTTGGCCATCATCCGCCTCGCCGTCTATGTCAGGTAGGCCTAGCGCTCGACACAGACGTCAGCGTGCTCAAACCCGCGCGCGCTGATGGATCTCGGCGGCGCCAGCGCCCACTGTCAACACGCGCCAGAAATTGCTCGACCAGCATGTTGAACAGACCCGGTTCTTCCAGATTGATAGCGTGACCTGATCCAGGTAGCAGAACCAGATCGGCCACTGGCATAAGGCGCTTCATCCACAGGTTCACATCGAGGCATGGCTCGTCTTCATCGCCGACCATGAGGAGCGTCGGACATTCGAGAGCTTTCAACTCCGCTTCCAACTCGTATAGCGATGCCCGGCCGGCCTGTACTTTGCGCAGTGTCTTCGCCGCCGCATAAGCGTCGTGTTCCGTCAATTGATCGACAAATCTTTGCCAACCGATCGGGTCCTTATTTTTGAGCTGAATGCGTGTCGGTCCCATGCCCATCGCAGACGCGTTTATTCTACCGCTTGCGTCAAAGTGCGCAGCTGTCGCCCGCGCCTCGGCCTGGAAAGTCGCACGTGTCGCCAAGGGTGAACCGGAGCCGCCCCCTGCCGCCACCACCGACAAAACCCGGTCGGGATGCTTGATGGCGACCATCAACGCGGCGTAGGCGCCCATGCTGAGCCCCACGACATGTGCCTTTGCAATGTCCGCTGCATCGAGTACCGATATGATATCATTCGTAAAAAACTCTTGCCC
Source organism: Hyphomicrobiaceae bacterium (assembly GCA_025351355.1). Taxonomy (GTDB): domain Bacteria; phylum Pseudomonadota; class Alphaproteobacteria; order Rhizobiales; family Hyphomicrobiaceae; genus JABFRJ01. The sequence continues at coordinate 13,345 of JANXWC010000189.1, read as the reverse complement.
ATAAAGCACTTCGTCGGTCGGTGCATCGGACATGGGATAGCCGCGGGCGGACATCGTAACGACCTTCCAACCGCGCGCGAAGAAGCGCATCTGGTCGTCCCAGGTGCGATAGTCGCCTGCAAATTCATGCACAAAGATGATCGGTTGGCCGGCACCTGCGGTCTCAAAGTAGATGCGGGCGCCGTTTGATGCTGCGAGTGCCATTCTGCCACCAGTGCGAAACGAAAAAACCAAGCGATCTTCCACAACAATCGCTCGGCATGCCACAATGCCGGCAAATCGGCGGCAGCACCAGTCTCGACAGCAGCCGGTGCACGCGGGGAAAGCCGGGGGTCGGCGCAGATTGAGGGAGCGGTGCGCTTACAGCCATGACGATTGCCACCAAGACGGCACGAGGTTTTAGCTTTACACAGATTGGTCACGTGCGGACCCCGTGGGCGCGGGGCAATTGTCCGCGCAACATGGCCGCCGCCCGTGAGGCCTGCCGCCCAGCAACCTTGATGATCGATCCGCCCTGGCGGGAGGGCCTGTTGGGACTCGATCGCGCAACGCACCTCATTTTGCTAGGCTGGCTCGGCGATTGTGATCGCAACGTCCTCGTCCAGAAACCGCCACATTTGTCTTCGGAACAGGGCTGTTTTTCTCTTCGCACGCCGGCGCGCCCGAATCCTATCGCGGTTTCTATTGTGCGGCGCTCTTCGCTCGGAATGGCCGCCGGGCTGATTACTGTTGATGCGCTCGATTGGTACGACGGCACGGCACTGCTGGACATCAAGCCTTATTATGCCACGACCGACAGCCACCCTGAGGCGAACGTCGCAGACGCCTGAAGACGCGGTCGGCTGAGGGCCTTTTTGCACTGTCACTGGGATCAATGGCCCTGGACGCCGACCCGCAAAGCGGGCAAAACTCCGCCGCAAAGTCCGTCGATAAAGGCCCATGATTTTCCGTGGGCTTTTTGAGCACCACGTTCGTCCGCGCCCGAAAAATGAGATCATCGACGATGCACGTGCTGCAGGCCTGTCTCCAAGTAATTTCACGGCCCTCCCGTGTCATGATCACCCGCTTCCCGCGGATGTACACGACAGTGGTTGTGGCGCTGACAGTCGGCTTTCTCACAGCAAACGTAAATTCGGCCATTGCCGCCGATCCCGCCGTCCTGTTCCTCGACCGAGTAGCTAAAGAGGCAATTCAGGCCACCCGTTCTCAAAGTCCGAGCGCACTTCAGGGAGTCATCGCTCGTTATGCCGATGCTCCGGCCATCGGCGCCTATGCCTTGGGTGATTATCGCAATCGCCTGGAACCCGCCGACCGCGAGGCCTACAACGCGGGTATGGTCCGCTTCATCGGCCGTTACGCGGCGACCGAAGCGCCGAAATACCCGATCCTGCGTGTCACCTTCACGCCTGAAGTGCGCCAGACCCGCGCCGGCACTATCGTCGACAGCAACGTCGTAATGCAGGATGGCACCAATTACGATGTCGCGTGGCTGCTGACCAAGTCCGGCAACAGCTATCGCATTCGCGACGCACAGGTGCTCAGCTTCTGGCTTACGTCATTCTTAAAGAAACTGTTCGAAGACTACATCGGCCAGAACAACGGCTCCGTCAAAGCCCTGGTGATGGTGCTGCAACGGCATTGAACGGGGTAGGCTGTTTTCCGAGGCTCTGAGTTTACTTCGGCACTATTCCCGCCTGATGAGAGACCATTAGCCAGCGATCGCCATCCTTTTCAAACACGTTTGTCGTGAAGGTAACGAACTCGCGGACTTCGCCTGTTTTGAACGTGAGCCTGGCATTCTCGGTGCCGACCACCCAAGCCAACTTACCGTCCGTTTGTATCTGTGCGGTCGATGTCATTGCGGCACTCACCGCCGAAAACACGTTGTTGAAGTTGTTCGTATAATACTTGGAGACGGCGTCCTCGTAGCCAACTGCAATGGACTTGCTGACGGGGCCGATATTGATCACGTAGGGCTTGTTGGCCGACAAGCCTTCCATCGCTTTCACATCACGCGCTGAAATTGCCACATAGAATGCAGTATTGGCGGCCTTTACGGCTTCGATATCGGCCGGCTGTTGAGCGACGGCCAGGCCTGCCATCAGTGTAAGGCCGGCTGCCGCCGACATGGCGGTGGCAAGAACTGCGCGACGATGCAGCGGGAACTGGGCGGGTGCCTTGGTGGAGTTCATGTGGGTCTTCCTCTTGTCGTGCGAGTGCGCTTGAATTGGGCGTATGACAGCGCAGTGGTGTAGCCCCTTCGGCGATGGTTCCCTGATGCGTGCCTCACGAGCGGTCATCTCGCTTGGAGGCTGCCCGACCATGCCGTAGGCTCACGCGGATGTCCTTTCCGGCAATCTTAAGTGTTCTTAAGTTTTCTAAAGTTGAACGATTTCTACGTCATAGGGGGTGCGGTGACGGAAGAGCATATCAAGTTTGGCGACTACACCCTCGACATCGGCCGCCATGAGCTCACCAAGGCAGGGCAGCCGATCCGTCTCGGCAGCCGCGCGTTCGAGATCTTGTGCGTGCTGGCGTCAGCACGGGGACAGGTGGTGACCAAGGATCAATTGATGGAACGCGTGTGGCCCGGCCTCGTGGTCGAGGAGAACGCACTGTACGTTCACATCTCTGGGCTTCGAAAGGCCCTCGATAACAGTGATGCCGCGTCGGGCTTCGTCTTAAATGAGCCAGGGCGGGGTTATCGGCTCTCCGGTCTCATTCCCGATCAAACAGTGACGGCTGCCCCGAACACATCCGGTGCTCGCTCCCTGCCTGCCCGGCCGTCGATCGCAGTGCTTCCGTTCTATAATATGAGCGACGACGTTCAGCAGGAATACTTCGCCGACGGTGTTGTCGAGGACATCATTACGGGATTGTCCCGCATTGAATGGCTGTTCGTGATCGCACGCAATTCCAGCTTTGTTTTCAAAGGCCGTGCCATCGACGTCAAGCAGATCGGCCGGGACCTTGGAGTCCGCTACGTCCTCGAAGGCAGTGTCAGGCGTCACCAACACCGAATCCGGATCACGGCACAGCTCATCGAGGCATCAACCGGAATGCACATCTGGGCCGAGCGGTACGATCGCGTCTTGGATGACATATTTGCCGTCCAGGACGAGATCACCGTGAGTGTAGTGGCTGCTCTCGAACCCTCGATCCAGCGGGTCGAGCTCGAACTCATGAAGCGCGATCGGCCGGTCAGCCTCGATGCCTACGACCTCGTGCTGCAAGCAACACCTTTCATGCAAGTTCACATGCCGCACAGCACTGCGCCCGCGATCGCCCTGCTCAGCAAGGCCCTTGAACTCGAACCCGATTTTTTCCGAGCGCATGCGCAGCTTGCGAGGTGCTTCCACATTCGGTTCAGCAGGGGAGGCTTACACGAGGAAGATCGCGTGGCAGCAATCCGACACGCCCGGGCAGCCGTGGGGAGCAACGACGCCACGACCCTTGCATATGCGGCCCTTGTCATATGGTGGCGTGACGACGTTGCAACCGCGTTCGATGTCTATGACCGCGCCCTGTCGATCAGCAATTCCAACACTGTGGCGCTTGGCAACAGCGCATTTAGCCTCGCCTGGATGGGAAAGACGGATATTGCAATCGAGCGTGGCTCGCGCGCGTTGCGTTTCAGTCCGCTGGAAACACATATGGCATTACTAGCCTTGTCAGTGGCACATTTTATCGACGGTCGTTACAGCGACGCCCGCAGCGCGGCCCGACGCGCGGTCGAAGCCACGCCCCAATTCAGCGTGCCGTACTTGCTTCTTTCTGCGGCTTGTCAACGCCTCGGGCTCATCGACGAGGCGAGAATTGCTGCCAATCATGCACGTTCGCTGGATACCACATTCACGATCCGAACCATTTCCCACTCGCTTGGAAAGGTTCCCGAGGTTTTCTCGGCATTCGCTGCCGCATGGCGAGAAGCCGGGCTACCCGATCATTAAAATACGACCGGGATTACAGTTCAGCTTTCTTCGGAAGCGGACGATGACCCGCTTGGGGTTCGCTGAGTTCGCAACGACCGATCGGGGCCGTCATCCGAAACCCTGCACACTTGCGTCGATTTTGCTTCGGTTCGAAAGTTACCGTTCGATGGCAGCTATGATCTGACTGCGTTGGTTGCAAACTCTGCTCAGTTCGTATTGCGGGCATCGACTGCTGCTACCTTGCTCCCGCACCGGGTATCGAACGGCACAACCCCCTCAAATCCCCATTTGCCGCGCCGTCAGGTCTTTCATGATTTCTTCGGCGCCGGCGCCGGCGCCGATGGCGTTAACCTTCACTTCGCGATAGATGTGATCGACTCTGGTCCCGCGCCTATTTCCGTGCTGCCATTTTCGCCACCGGCAGTGTTTTTGCCGACAGCCGAAGTCCAAGCGCCTGCATCACCTTGACGACCGTCGCGAGTTCGGGGTGCCCGTCCGGGCTCAGCGCCTTGTAAAGGCTCTCGCGACCAAGCCCTGCGTTCTTGGCCACCTGTGTCATGCCGTGAGCGCGGGCGACGACGCCTAGCGCGTCCGCAATAAACTTGGGGTCACCGATCTCAAACGCCTCTTCCAGATAGACAGCAATTGCTGCAGGGCTGTCCAGGTAACGGACGGGATCGAAGGGTTTCGTTTTGAGCGTCATGGCTGTTTCTTCCCCAACTCCGCGGCCATTGCTTTGGCCTTGGCGATGTCCTTCGTTTGCGAGCCTTTGGTGCCGCCGCACAAAAGTACGATCAGGACATCACCGCGTTGCACGAAATAGACACGATATCCCGGCCCGTGGTGAATCCGGAGCTCACTCAATCCGCCGCCAATCGGCGACGCATCGCCGGGGTTGCCGAATGCCAAGCGTCGGACATGAGCGGCAATCTTGGACCTTGCTCGCACATCTTTCAGCGCTTTGATTCAGTCCGAGAACGTCTCGATTTCAAGGATTTCGATCATGCCGCATTGTATCTTATGGGATACGTTGCGTCAAGATGCAAGCCAGCCAGATCTTTTCCACCTTGCGCTGCCACTTCACGCGCACCCCCTCAAATCCCCATCTGCCGCGCCGCCAAGTCTTTCATGATTTCTTCGGCGCCGCCGCCGATGGCGTTGACCTTCACTTCGCGATAGATGCGCTCCACCTTGGTGCCGCGCATGAAACCCATGCCGCCGTGGATCTGCACCGCCTCCGACGCGCAGAACGCCATCGTCTCAGTCGCCTGGTTTTTCAGCATGGCGATTTCGGCGACGGGGCTCTCTCCCTGCATGATGCGCCACGCCAGCATCTCCAACATGGCCTGTGTCGCGTTGATCTTCATGGCCATGTCGACCAGCTTGTGCCGGATCACCTGACTGTCGGCGAGCCTGCCGCCAAACACTTTGCGCTGCTGCGCCCAGCTGATGGCCTCGTCCAGGCACACCTGTGAAAATCCGTTGCAACCTGAAGCCATGCCGATCCGCTCGGAGTTGAAGTTGTGCATGATGGCAGCGAACCCCTGGCCCTCATGGCCGAGCAGGTTGCCCACCGGCACACGCACGCCGTCGAAATGCAGCGCCGCCGTATCCGACATCCACCAGCCCATCTTTTTCAGCGGCGTTTGCGTGAAACCCGGCGTGCCCCGCTCGATCAACAGCAGCGAAATCCCGCCGTGGCCGCTCCCGCCCGTGCGCACCGCCACCGTGTAGTAGTCCGCCCGCACGCCCGACGTGATGAACATCTTGGCGCCATCGACGACATAGCAATCACCATCGCGCTTGGCCGTAGTGCGGATCGACGCCACGTCGGAGCCGCCGTCCGGCTCGGTGATGGCAAGCGCGCTGATCTTCTCGCCCGACAGGATTTCCGGCACTACGCGTTCGCGCAGCGCGTCCGGGCCCAGGCGGACGATCGGCGGCGTGCCGATAGTGTGGCTGCGCAAGCTGGCGCTCAGCCCGCCCGAGCCGCAGCGTGCCAACTCCTGCGCGGCGATGATGCCGTGGAACAAATCGCCTGGTACGCCGCCGTATTTTTCAGGATAGCCGAGGCCATGCAACCCGATCACCGCCGCCTTGACGTACAACTCGCGCGGAAACGTCTCGGCCTCGTCCCACGCATCCACGAAGGGCGTAATTTCTTTGGCCACGAACCGCCGCATCGTCTCACGGAACGCGCGGTGCTCCTCGGAATAAAACGGCGACCGTGCAAGCGTATCCGACATATCGTTTTCCCACAATCTCGCCTGCTCGTGCAGAATACGTATCAAGCAAGCGCACGCAGCCTTTTTACAATCTGGCCCGCCATGATGCTGCGAGCATCGGTATCCATCCTGTCAATGCCGCGTGACCATTGCAGCACCCCCGATACAGGCGTAAGCGCTCGAACAATCGCCAACGCCCGATGAAAATCGATGTCGTAGCCTCGCCGCCGCCACACGTCGAAATAGTCCTCGGTCAACAAAATAAGCCACGGATCGTCGGGCGCTATTTTGTGGCGTCCAACAATATCATCCAGACACTGCACCAGGGAGTGCAGCGGAAGTGCCAAACACGCGTCACCCCAATCGGCAATTCTCGGCGTTCCATCCGCAGAAACCATGATGTTGCTGGTGTGGAGGTCACCGTGTTCAAGCGTCACCGGAAGGTTCAGCGCTGCGGCGTCGGCACACATGTGTTCAACATTGCGGATCCAACGACTTCGCCGATCCAACTCATCAGCTGTTACGCCCCCGATGCGCAGAAGATCTTCATCTTCGACAACCGCTGCAAACGAGCGCGACATCGCCGTCGGGCTGCGATCTTCGAGCATGTCCATGAACGACGGCGCATCGCCGCATCGGCTGTCGGCCTGAAGCGCCGCGTAGGCCAGCAGTATCGACCTGAGGTGAGCTTGACCCTTCACATAATCGTCGAACATCACGTCGTGCAACAACCGCCCGGCATCGCGCGTCAGAACCCATCCGCGTGCCGCGTCCACCGCCAACAATTCGACGATCGCCGCCGGCCGCCAGCAGCACAGCGCGGCAAGCAAGGGCGCCTCGATATCAAATCCGGGAGCAGCCTTTTTCAGGTAGAACCGTCCTTGCGGCGTTTCCAGCTTCCAGACGGTCGACCACGCACGCCGCTTTACCAATGTCGTCACTATTAGTGTATCTGGTTCGGCCTTACTCAGCTGCCGTGCGGCCCACATCACGCAATCATGCTGCGCGTCGCTCACCCGTCCAGCCTCATCATCACACGCGCTTCGCCCGACGTCGCAATCTCGCGTCCGGCTCCCCGCGCGATAACCGCCAACGCGCCGATCAATTGCCCGTTCGACGTCGCCGCAGAGCCATCCGGCAGATAAAATGTATCCTCCAGTCCTGAGCGCAAATGACCGCCCAGTTCCGCCACGCGCATGTGCAGTGGCCATATTTCCTTGCGGCCGATGGCCGTCACCTGCCACGGCGCATCTTTCATTCTCAGCCGCATCAGGATCGGCAGCAGGTCCACGTCCACCGGTTGGCCGGACGGCACACCCATTACGAAGTTGTATTTTGGCACGCCTTTGTACATGCCATTGCGCACATACATCTCGACCGAGCGCACGATGCCGGTGTCGAAACACTCGAATTCCGGTTGCGTGTTCGTTTCGTGCATCACATCGAGGAAATCGTGCACTTTCTGCGGCGCGTTGTCGAAAATGCCGGGCGGCCACGCCCAGCTGCCATCGGAATTTATTTTGAGATAGTTCAGCGTGCCGGCGTTGCAGGCAGCAATTTCCGGACGCACGGCGCGCAAGCAATCGAGCGGCGGCTGGTAATCCGGCCCGCGAAACCCCGTCGACTGATTGAGTATCACGCCTGGGCATGCGGCGCGGATCGCGCCCATGATCTCCATCGCCAGCTTCGGTTCCCACGACGGCAGATGCCCCTTGCCTTCCCCTTGTTGGCGGAAATGCACATGCATGATCGCCGCGCCGGCATCGAACGCGCGCTTGGCCTCCGCCGCCATCTGCTCCGGCGTAACGGGCACCGGGAACCGCTTCGGGTCGGTTAGTACGCCCGTCAGCGCGCACGAAATGATTATCTTGTCGCTCATAGTCGGCCCTCGAATTAAAGACGCATCCTTTTTCTCCAACAGAACTAAGGCAATCCCGGCACTTTGCCTAGTATTCAGTCCCCGTCCGTCAAATCTGATGGCGCGGCGCTGGATCCGTCGCGAAAGCGATATCGCCGCGTACGCATTATCTGCGTCCTTTCACTTCCACGAATCACGTAGAAGTCGAGCCAAGTTCACCACGACGGACTATCCCAGGGGCGCACGATGCCGATCGCACGAGGAATGATGCCGCTGTGGCTGATGGCGTTGATGCTAGCCTTTAGTTTCGACGTCTGGGCCGACGAGGCGCCGCAACTTGAACCCGCCGCCGCGCTGATCGTACTGAAGGTACCGGGCAGCGGCTACGTCAACGTGCGCGCCCTGCCAGACCCGCGTTCGGCCCTGGTGCAGCAGATTGCTGTCGGTTCGGCAAATCTCCGCGCCACTGGCGGCGTCAAGCTGTACGGCGATACTTGGTGGATCGAGGTCCAATCCGGTGCCGTCATTGGCTGGCTTAACGCTCGCTTGCTGGCGCGCGTCGGTGGCGGAACTCCGTTGCAGCCGATGGTCAACATCGACGATTTTTCTCCGACCAATGGATATCAATTCACGACTGCCGCATTTAACGAGACAGCCGTCACGTCTTACGACGAGTGCGCGCGTCGGTGTGTTGGCGATGGCAGATGCGCAGCACTTGAGTTCCGCAGCGCCATTGCAGTCTGTCGTTTGTTCAATACCAGGCCCGAGGTTGTGAAACAGACTGGCGTCGATATCGCCGTCCGCCCCGTCAAAACGCCGCCCGGTGGCTGGTCCGCTCAAAGCGCCGCACGCTTTGAGCGTGTGCAGGAACAGGCCTACGACGCTCCAGGCTTCCGCGACACGCTCACCCATAGTGCTGATGAATGCGCCGTCGCCTGTGGTCTGGATCAGCGTTGTGCCGGGTACGTTTACCAGCGTCGGCAGCGCCTCTGCACCGCCTATGAGCGGCTGGAGAAATCATCGGCACGCACCGGTGTTGAGACCGGCATGCGTCAGATCGTTGTGCCGCCAGTCGAAACCGCGACAATACCGGTCCCCGCGCCGCCAGTGCTACCTCGGTCAGCCAAGACGAAGGAGCCGAGGATTGATCAAGCGTCAATCAATGACGCATTCCACATGCTATTCAAATCCGCTTCGCAAGGTATTGCCTACGCAACGCCTGAGCTGCAACGTCAGGGCCGTATCACCTTCTCACTAGTCGAATCGCCACTAGGAAGCGCCATGCATGCCGCGGTTCTGCCACGTGCCCTGGACGGTACACTGCACAATCTCGCCGCCATGCTCGGCCGCACCGACGGACAGGTCGTGCATCTGGTATTTCATGCTGCTTTGGGAGCGTCGCCAATCATTTTGGCGTCATCCACATACCCCACACCGGAAGCCGCAACGGTTGCGGCTCTTACCTTGCAAAAAGATCTCGACGATCTCGCTAAGCAGGCGGGCCTCGGCGTCGATCCGCTTTCGCTATTAAAGCCGTTGCGTCGCTAAAGCGCTGCTGGCCTTTGTATCGCCAACGAAGATGAACATCACATTCCGCTCGCCTGTTGTTCGGGGGGCGCCAGACGCGTAAGCACCTGCTCCAGTGCGTCTTCCAACAAGCCTAGTTCGGTCTCTATCGCATCGGTCAAGCTGGAACAATCAGACGCGTCGGCACCGAGTTTGAGCTTGACGTCGAGCAGGCGGCACATTTCCGACAGGCGCTTAGCGCCGATATTCGCAGCCGAGGACTTCAGGCTGTGCGCCAACGTCCGCAGCAGCTCGCCGTCGGCCTGCTCGATGGCCGCACGAAGCGTCATCATGGCTTCCGGCATGGAGCTGAGGAATGTCCGCAACAGACGGCTCAAGAAGGCTGGACGGCTTCGCAGCAGCACCGCGTGTAACGCCTCGTCAAGCCGCTCGGTCGCCTGCGCATTAAAGGGCAGAGCGCGTCCGGCCTGCAGTAGGTTGGCGGTATCCGGCGCAGGTTTGATGGCGGTGGCTTGCGGGTTCACCGTTTCCTGTTTGGCGCCCGACGCCGCGACATCGGCAGGGTTCGACCACTTCTGCAGGACGGCTCGCAATTGCAGATCGGTGAACGGCTTACTTAGAAAATCATCTGAGCCCGCATCGAGCGCTTGCACCCTGTCGCTATCGTAGGCGTTGGCGGTGACGGCAACAATGGGAACGCGCCGCAAATTGCGTGTCCGCTCCGTCTCGCGGATGCGCCGTGTCGCAGACAATCCATCTAACTCCGGCATCTGGGAGTCCATGAGAATGACGTCGAACTGCGACCGGTCGAATGCAGTGATCGCTTCAATGCCATTGACTGCGACAGTCACGCGGCACTCGAGCTCCGCCAGATATTCGCGCGCGACTTCGATGTTGGTCGCGTTATCTTCGACAAGCAAAACGCGAAGTTTGAGAGACGGCGCAGCCGACCCGCTGCTAGCTGCGTCCGCGAACGTCGAGCCAGCGGTGCGACCACTCTTGAACTCTGGATTGAACGCACGGCCAAGCGCCAGTATGAGATCTGTCCGGCGAGCGGGTTTGGAAAGAAAAACAGTGTTTGTAAGGCCATTTTGGTCGACGGGATTGGCGTTCCAGTTAGCACTCATCAACACGACCATGGCCGTGCTTGCGAATTGTGGACTGGCTCGAATAGTTCGGCACAAATGCAATCCGCTGCAGCGCGGCCGGATACGATCGATGACGGCGATGCGATAGGGTGCGCCTTCGCGAGCCGCCCGTGCGAGCGCTTCGAGTGCCACTTCTTCGCTATCTGCAACATCGACCAGTGCCCCGGTTCCAACAAGATTGTTCGCGAGTGTCTCACGGTTTGTCTCACGATCGTCTATGACCAGTATGCGCACGTCGGTCATGTCGATATCCCGCAACACAGTTCGAGTCGCAGCAGGTGCCGTAATTTCAAATGGGATTTCAAATCGCACAACCGTGCCGCGGCCGCGTTCGCTGGTGAGTGCGATGGTCCCGCCGAGGAGTTCGACCAAATGCCGCGTGATCGATAATCCTAGGCCTGTACCGCCAAATCGACGGCTGATAGATGAATCGGCTTGCGCAAACGGCTCGAACAGACGGCTGATAGCAGCTTGGTCGATGCCGATTCCGGTGTCCTCGACCAGGAAAACGACGGTGTCCTGGCCCGACGCGGTGGTGCCGGCGCTCAGTCGAATGACGACTTCGCCGGTCTCGGTGAATTTGATGGCATTGCCAATCAGATTGATCAGCACCTGTCGAATTCGCACGGGATCACTGACGACGCCGACAGGTATTGCGGGTGCAATGATCAGGTTTACTTCCAACCCCTTGCGGTAGCCCGTTTGAGCACAAAGTTCGACTGCATCTTCCACACAGTGCCGCAGATTGAAATCCTGCACATCGAGTTTGAAATGCCCGGCTTCGATGCGCGACAGATCCAGCACGTCATTGATAATGCCGAGCAGACCTTTGGCCGAATCGCATAACGTGCTCGCCAGGCGAACCTGTCGTTGGCTCAGGTCGGTCTTCAGCAGCAGATCCGCCATGCCGAGAACCCCGTTAAGAGGGGTGCGCATTTCATGGCTCATTTTTGCGAGAAATGCCGATTTTGCTTGATTTGCAAGCCCTACCAGTCGGTTTGCTTCCTTCAGACTGTCCTCGGCCTCTTTCGCCCGCGAAGCATCGAGGATGACACCTGTCCACAAAACTGAATCATCCGCTCGGCGCTCGGGACGCGCTATGGCGTGTGTAGTTTTCCGCTTGCCATCGGGCATCATCACTGAGGCTTCCACGTCCCATTTGGTCAACGTCTTCGAGGCGTCGATGAGGCGTTTTCGGAACGTTTTCTTGTAGTCCTCGGTATAGGTGCTGAATAACACCTCGGGATCTCTGAGGACGTCTTCAGGCGCGACGCCGAACAGTTCGCGTGCCCCTTCGCTCAAATACGTGTATCGAATATCGCCATCCGGCTTAACAATACGTTGATAAACCACTCCTGGAATGGCAGCAGCGAGCGAATTGAACTGCAGCGATTCAACTGTCTCGACTTTTGCCGCGAAGCGGGCTTCGAGCGCTCCGGTCAGAAAGGTACGGACGCGGCTATCGAAGTGCTTCGCCTCTTTCCGCAAATCGGCAGCGCCGCAGAAGTAAAATGACACTGCGCCGATGATTGTGCCCCCCTCGTTATGAAGTGGCGTGCAGATATAGCGCCGCCAGCCGGCTTCGAGCGCGGCCATGTCATGTTTTTTGGTCGAAACGCGCTTCCTGTTGATCGCGACTTGATATTCGATGCCGCTATCAAGGCAGGTGGCTAATGGTGCATGGTCGGCCGTTTCGCGTGTTAGCGCTTGTGCGGCCTCCGACGTCGCAAAGTGCAGATACGTACCTTCGACCTTGAGGGTAAGTACCGCATCATCGGCGCCCACGGCGTCCTTCACGGACGTAGCGCATTGTGCCTCGAAGGTGCCGTGGCGCGCGCCGAATGCTGCAGCAATTAGCCGTTGCTGTAGCTCCGGTTCGCGCACCCGCACAGCGCTTTTACCTCTGATCGATCGCTTTCCTTTACGCGTCGGTGTTTTGGCGGACGCAGCTTTTTTGGGTTGGCGTGGCGTCTTACGAAGAGTTTTGTGGATCGTCATGAAGATCTCGTTTTAAGAAACACTAGTGAGTGGCGCAGACGATCACTCGATCGAACCTGAACTACTCTTGGTAATATCCTCACGCACGGGGTTTTCCAGGCTCGCGCCTATTGTATTCACATTGACATTGCTCGCGTTCGACCGCGCAAGTCGCCCGTCGTTGTCAAAGACGACGCTTGCCCCCTCGAACAGCGGCATCGGTATCCGCATGCCGATTTCCCGCGCCTTGCGAAAGCTTATCGCAACGTCAGGTGGCGATACGATGCCCACTGAAATATTACCGGGTTTTCGCAGGTTCTCAAGGATGTCGATTGCAAAGAGTGCCGCCTGGTAGGCATTGCTCTCAAAGCTGATGCCAACCGATAGCGCGGCCGTATTGTCGCCGGCCTGTACGACGTCGGTAACGGTGCTGAGCACCGGCACCCGGAAAGAATTGGCATTGATAGTTGCGATTTCGGAAAATACTGTCGTGCTGCCGGTGATCCAGAAGATGCTATCGGCCAGGTCCGGATCATTCTTCCGCATCGTGGCAACCGTCTCACGCACGAGGCGCGCCAATTCTTCCTTCGTATTCTGTGGCTGCTTTATCGCCAGATCGAAAACGCGAATGCCGCGAGCACGTGCGTAAGCCGCAGCCGGCTCCGCCTGCGTCTGGAC
>JANXWC010000010.1 GCA_025351355.1 Hyphomicrobiaceae bacterium | reverse complement strand
AACTCAAGACCGAGGTGGCCGCGTGGCGCACGCACCGCAATACCCACAACGCCAAGGCCAACTGGCACTTCACGAGCGCCGACGCGCGTGTAAAACTGAAAAGCCTCTATCCGGCGATTTAGAAGATTCAGGCCACTAGCGTGCCGCACCGCAAGCCCGAATCCGACGTGCCTGCCACGAGATTTCAGGCCTAATTTTGGTTTTTACGCAAGCTCTTAGCGCAAAGCAGCGGGCCCGAAGCGGCCCCCCTCGACCTCCACCACATGGCTTGACACCAATGTCCCGCTCCGCTTGACGTTGGGACATTTGCATGCTTTCGGTTCCGGACACCTTCAGGTGGCCGTTCGGGCCAGAGATCGGAATTTCCATACGGTGCTGCTCCGCCGCACGCACCAACAGATGTTGAACTCTGCTAGATGCCGCAAGCTTTGCTGTCCAGGAACTCCTAGTCGACAGGGCAACGAGCCAGCGGCGAGACCTGCAACCTGTCAGCACCACGAGGTCGATAGGCCTTCTATTAGTTTCCGCCAGAACAAGGGTTAGAACGATGGATTTGAAGCGGATCGCCAAAGAGGGGCTGCGCCGGGGCTGGGCGGCGCGGGCTTATATTTCGCACCGGATGATGCCCAATGAGATGTCCGCGCAACTTGCAAGTTTGAGTGACGCGAATGGTGGCGCAAAGTTCGGCGATGCTGTTGCTGACCTCCTCGCCCGCCGGCCAGAGGCTGCCATTGACATCGCAAACCAAAGGCTCACCGCGTATCAGTTCTTGGGTCACCTGGGCAATCTGGTGCGCATGTTCGGCATCGACTTCGTGATCGACGCCGGCGCCCATAGCGGGCAGTTCGCTTCGACCCTGTACGGGTATGGCGGCTACAAGGGCGAGGTGCATTCGTTTGAACCCGTCAAGGCCCACTTCGAGAAGCTCTCGTCCTTCTTGCATTACTACCCCGGTTGGCACGCCTATCATTGTGCCCTTGGCGACGTGCCGGGGATGACCACCATCAATGTCGGCAAGGGGCACGGAGGCACCTCCTCGCTGCTGCTGCAGACGGAGAATCTGGCGAATTTCGTCCCGGATGCAGTTTTGGGGGCAACTGAAGATATTGAGGTCAAGCGGGTCGACCAGCTGTTCTCCGAGCAAATTTCGAATCCTGCTCGCCGACCGATGTTGAAATTGGACGTGCAGGGCTTTGAAGAGCATGTCTTGCGAGGTTGTGGCGATCTCGTAAAGAGGTTTCGCCTACTACAAGTAGAAATATCGACTGTCCAACTGTATCAAGGTCAGTCAAATTTTTCGACAATTCCTGCCTTGCTTCAACAGCTCGGGTTTGTGCCAATTTACGTTTGCAACGGTTTCGCGATTAAAAAATCATTATATCTGGACTACGATTTTATTTTTTGCAGGGAAAGCGAACTTGTCTCTATGAGGCCATGAGATACTAATGCAAATTGAACGGTGATGTCATCTCAGCCGCAATGTTCCGAAGCTCCAGCCAACACGTTCTTGCGCAAGTGAACGCCTCTCCAACGCGACCCATCGCGCGCATCGCCTGCACCGACACAGACCAGTTCATTCACCCCGCATTCGTCGACCTGCTTAAGTCGGAGTTTGGCGTCACGGTTGATGCCGAGCGGCCAGACCTCGTCGTGTTTGGCCCCTATCCTGGGTTTGACTTTCTTGCCCACAAGGACACGCGCCGGCTGTTCCTAACCGAAGAGAATGTGATCGCCGACTTCAATCTGGCGGACTATGCGTTTGGTTTCGCACGGTTGGATTTTGACGCACGTTACATGCGGCTGCCGAACTATTTTTTCTATAAGAGCTACCTTCAGTTGTTGCCGCCGAACCAGACATCTGCATCGCTGGAGGGAAAGGACCGCTTCTGCAATTTCATCTATTCAAACCCTGCGCCGCACGAGATGCGGGAACAGTTGTTTGCGATGCTTTCGGGCTACAAATTTGTGCATTCGCATGGCCGCCAGCTCAGCAACGCCGAGCCTTTGCCAGTGGCAACTGGCGTCAAGGGTTGGAACGAGGCCAAGCTTGCCGTCCAGAGCCGCTACAAATTCTCGATCATCTGCGAAAACTCATCGGCGCCCGGCTATACGACCGAAAAGCTGACCGACGCCATCTATGCCGGCACAATCCCAATCTACTGGGGCAACCCTGATGTCGCGCGGGATTTCAATGCCGAGCGGCTGATCAACGTGCACAATTTCAAATCGCTGAGCGATGTGGCCGAACTGGTGCGCCGGATCGATGCCGATGATCAGCTCTATCTCGCGACGCTCGCGCGGCCGGTGTTTACGCCGTCCAACCTCGCTGCGGCGCCGACTAGGGAAAAGCTGTTGGCCTTTCTCAGACCGATCATGGCGGGCACGGCCGGAGGGCGCAATCGCCGTGTCTGGGGCGAGATATATGAGGCACGCATCGGCGACCTCGTGGCGTTGCAGAAGTCCGCAGGGCATCTGCCGCCCTTGGTCAAGGCACTTCAAGCCGAAAAACAAGGGCTGGAAGTCGATCTGGTTGCTTCTCGGGCACATGCACTTGCGACAATCAACCGCTACGCCGACCCCTCGCTTGCCGACACTTTGAAAG
This sequence comes from Hyphomicrobiaceae bacterium, assembly GCA_025351355.1. Lineage (GTDB taxonomy): Bacteria > Pseudomonadota > Alphaproteobacteria > Rhizobiales > Hyphomicrobiaceae > JABFRJ01. Next base: position 6,004 of record JANXWC010000010.1, on the reverse strand, counting down.
TTGCCTCCCGGTTTGCCCGTTCGCGGCTGCGGCGAACTGCGCGCTACCTTTCGAGCCAGCTTCGGCCCAAATGACCGCCGGACTGGTTGCCAGCGACCAACCAAGCAACGAGAGGGAGACTCCCGATGGACGCGACCGAACCGGTACCAGAGGCTAAGCTCTACGGTTTGCGCTATCTCCTCGGTCATCTCCAGTCATTGGGCGATACCGCCAGCCGCGACCCAAGTCTGATGGATCAGCTGCACTTGCTCGCCCTGATGGAGCAAACGTCAGGCCGCCGCAAGAGTCAGCTGGGACAGGATGTTTTCGCTTTGGCCATGAGCGGCTTTCGTCGCGGTGGCTATTTCATTGAGGTAGGCGCTCATGACGGCGTCGGCCTGTCAAACACATGGCTGCTTGAAACAGGCTACGGTTGGAATGGGCTTCTGGTGGAACCCCACCCGGCCCATATGGCCACCTTTGAAGCCCGCAAGGCGCAGCTTGTTACCAAGGCGGCCTGGAACCGGACCGGGGAGAAGCTGGAGTTTCGCGCAACTGCGGATGCGGCTCTGTCGTCTATTGCCTCGGTTGTGCATTCCGACAAGCATGACAGAAGTTCGTTCAAAACGCTGTCGGTCGACACCGTGACCTTGGACGACCTGTTCACACAATATGGAGCGCCAAGCCTGATCGACTATATAAGCATCGATGTTGAAGGCTCGGAACTGGAAGTTTTAAACGGCCTAAGTCTGGACAAGTGGAACGTACAGGCGTTCAGCTTGGAGCATAACAACGACGCTCACAGAATTCACGAGTTCGACCGCCGTCTCATGCCACATGGCTATGTGCGGGCCTTCGAGGTCATCTCGGATTTCGATGCCTATTTTGTGAAGCGCGAGTGTCTCGAGGCTTGGCGCAAACGCAACGAGATTGCAGGCGGGGTGTAACGCCAAAGCATATGGCGGTTGCCACTCGCTTCTGCTATCCAGACCACAATATACTCGATGCGGGACTCTTCAATGGCCGCCAAGAAAGTCGCACTCATCACCGGAGTCACCGGACAGGACGGGGCTTATCTGAGCGAGCTGTTGCTCGGCAAGGGCTATATCGTCCATGGCGTGAAGCGCCGCTCCTCCTCGTTCAACACCGAGCGCATTGATCATCTGTACATCGATGCCCACGAGGGGGATACCTCGTTTTTCCTGCACTATGGCGACATGACCGATGCCACCAATCTCATCCGGCTGGTGCAGGAGACACAGCCTGACGAGATCTACAACCTGGCCGCGCAAAGCCATGTGCAAGTGAGCTTCGAGACTCCCGAATACACGGCGAATGCGGACGCAATGGGAACACTGCGTCTGCTTGAGGCTATGCGTATTCTTGGCATCGCCAAGCACGCGCGGTTTTATCAGGCGTCCACTTCTGAACTTTACGGCAAGGTCCTGGAGGTTCCCCAAACGGAGAGTACGCCGTTTTATCCGCGCAGTCCTTACGCTGCAGCAAAGCTCTATGCTTACTGGATCACGGTCAACTACCGCGAAGCATATGGCTACCATGCCTCGAACGGTATTCTCTTCAATCACGAGAGCCCGCTACGCGGCGAAACGTTTGTTACGCGTAAGGTGACCCGCGCGGTGGCAGCCATCCATCTGGGCCTGCAAAAGAAGCTCTTTGTCGGTAATCTCGATGCCAAGCGCGACTGGGGGCACGCTCGTGATTACGTAGAGGGGATGTGGCGCATCGTTCAGCAGGACAACGCTGACGACTATGTGTTGGCGACGGGCGAAACCCATTCGGTGCGTGAGATGATCGAGCTTGCGTTCGGTTGCACAGGGCGGCGGATCGAATGGCGTGGCAACGCGGTCAATGAGAAAGGACTCGATGCCAAGACAGGCGATGTGCTGGTCGGGATAGACGTGCGCTATTTCCGCCCGACCGAGGTTGATCTGTTGCATGGCGACCCGAACAAGGCGCGCGCCAAACTTGGTTGGCGCCACACCACAAGCTTCACTGAGATGATCGAGGAGATGGTCAAATCTGACCTCAAGTTGATCCCGACCGAGAAAGCGAGGCACGACCGACATGGCTGAACCCGCTCGGCAATTGCCTTTTGACCTTGTTGGCAAGCGTGTGTTCGTCGCCGGACACCGGGGGCTGGTGGGCTCAGCGCTGGTCCGGCGCCTGGAGCGGGAAAATTGCGTCCTCTTGACTATTGGGCATAGAGAACTCGATCTCCGGCGCCAAGAGCCCGTCGAGCGATGGATGAAAATGGTGCGACCAGAAGTTGTGTTTCTAGCAGCGGCAACCGTAGGCGGCATTCTGGACAATTCGATGCGACCGGTCGACTTCCTCTATGATAATTTGATGATTGAGACCAACGTGATCGCTGCGGCCTATACGCTGGGCGTGGCCAAGGTCTTGTTTCTCGGATCGTCTTGTATTTATCCGCGCCTGGCGCCGCAGCCGATGACGGAATCGGTCCTACTGACTGGACCGCTCGAACCGACCAATGAGCCGTATTCGATTGCCAAGATCGCGGGGATCAAGTTGTGCCAAGCCTATCGGCGTCAGCACGGCGCCCGGTTCATCTCCGCAATGCCGACAAACCTTTACGGCCCCAACGATAATTTCGATTTGGCCAGCAGTCACGTTCTCCCCGCCCTAATCCGCAAAACACACGAGGCCAAGCTTGCCGGCCTTTCCAGTATGGTTGTGTGGGGCACGGGCAAGCCTCGGCGCGAATTTCTACATGTCGACGATCTCGCCGATGCTCTGGTCTTTCTGATGTGCAATTACGAAGGAGAAGAGCATGTCAATGTTGGTACAGGCAGGGACGTTTCGATCGCGGAGCTAACGTCAATCATTCAGCGAGCCGTTGGATTTGATGGCGCCATCGAATACGACACATCCAAGCCAGACGGCACGCCCCGCAAATTGCTCGATGTCACACGCCTGACCGCATTGGGATGGAAAGCTACGATACCGTTGGACGCTGGGATCGGGCAAACCTATAGTTGGTTCGTCGAGCATCAGGCAACAGCAAGAAGGTCCTGATTGCTTAACCTGCGAAGCGCCCTCGGTTCGGGTTGGTGCCGGAGATCGAAAGTGATGTCTAGAAGTGATTGGCTCTGTTCCGCGCTTATGTTGAGCGATCCTGTGTCCGGTGATTCGCAACCGGGATAAAATGTCATGAAAGCGCAGGATTTCCGCGGGTTTATCGAACAGCTGGGTGACCTGACCGAGGTGCAGCGGTCTGCGCTGGCGGCGGCGCTCGCGGGCAAGGGCTCGGGCAATGAGGCGATCGCGCTGATCGAGATGCAGTTCTCGGCGGCACCGGCTTGCGGCCATTGCAAATCGGAGCGCTTCGGGAGCTGGGGACACGCGAGTGGGCTCCGAGGGTATCGATGCCGCGATTGCCATCGCACGTTCAATGCGCTGACCGGCACGCCGCTGGCCCAGCTTCACCGTCGCGATGCCTGGCTCGACTATGCCCGCGCACTGGTCGATCGCGTGAGCCTGAGGAAGGCGGCCGAGCGGGCCAATATCGGCCTGGAAGCCTCGTTCCGCTGGCGCCACCGCTTCTTGAAAGCGGCACGCGACAAGCGGCCCTCGATTGTCACCGGAATCGTCGAGGCCGACGAGACGCTGATTCTGAAATCCTGGAAGGGATCCAAGAGGCTGGTCGCGCGGGCTCCCAGAAAACGCGGCGGACAGCCGAAAAAGCTGGGTACATCGCCCACCGACTACGACATCGTTCTCATCATGCGTGACCGGCACAAGGTGACGACGGATCACATCTTGCCCAACTTCGAGGGCGCAACTTTCGATGTCGTTAATGGACCCGGTCGTCGCCCGTGACAGCGTTCTGGTGACGGACGGACGGTCGTCCTATGCGACCTTCGCCAAGGATCGCGGTATGCTGCATGTCGCCATCGCCGCGAGCCACGGCGAGCACGTCTACGAAGGCTTCCACATCCAGAACGTGAACGCCTATACGAGCCGTCTCAAGGGTTGGATGGCGCCGTTCAATGGCGTCGCATCGAGATATCTGGGCTCATACCTGGGCTGACACCGGATGATCGAACGCGACGGCGACCGCCTGACACCCGGCCATGCCATGGCTCAGGCGCTCGGTGCTTGAGGCGCTACACGGAAACAGAACAGAGCTAATCAGCTGCGGTCTTGGCCGGATGCGTACGTAACGGCCCTTGTACGCTCCCCTACATGGAGGCCGGCGCGCCATTTACTCCCGACCCGATCTCATACCCAAGGCTGCAGTAGCCCTCCCGCTTTGGCGTGCACTAACGCGCTATCTCGACGAAGGCCGGCTGCAAATTAAAAAAATGCCGGCCGAGAACAAAATTAAGTCGGCAGCATCGGGTCGGGCGTCTCCGACTCTTATTGCAGCCTTGTCATTTCTCGATACTTTGCGACAACTGCCTGCGGAATAATCTGGCTTCTATCCCAAAACTGTTGCAACGCCAGCTGCCTGCGCGGCTTTCGCAGGAACGAACTAACCAAATTACCGGCTCCTTTGCGAATTTGCCCCTGTCGCAGCAGTGATGCCGCCGCCTCCAATTCCAAATAGGATTGCAATAAACCCCACTCACGATTGGGAAGTCCACCTCCATCTTTCGGTGCAAACTTTGCTGCAATTATTTTGCTGCTGGTCGTAACAGAGTCGGTGCTTGCGGAGTTTGACGGTGCGATCACGGCTCCCAAATAGGGCGACACGTGAATCTGGCCACCTTGACGGGCGAACCGAATAAACCAATCTAAGTCTTCCAGACGCCTCAGACGCTCGTCAAACATGCCAACGATTGTGAATGCCTCTCGCTGAACGATCAGGGTGGAACCGGGTGAAAACCAGCAACCGCTGCAAAAGTCGGCTAAATGCTGCGCAGGCTTAGGGACCCGGGCCTCAAGCTGGCGTGTTTTGCGATTGGGATAGAAAAAGCCACAAGCCGATGCCTTGAGGTTAGCGGCACGCACGCTTACCGATTGTTTGAACGGATCGTATTGCAACCGTAGCTTGTCTTCGAGCCAAATATCATCGGAATCGAGAAATGCGATGAAGTCCCCCCGGGCCGCAGCAATACCTGCGTTTCGCGCCGCAGCCGGGCCCGAATTTTGCTCCAGTCGAACAATTCGCAACCGATGATCTGAAACATTCGATTGCAACGGTTCCGTCGAGGCGTCATCGACCGCTACAATCTCGAGCTTCTCCGGGCTGGTCCAGCGCTGACCCAATACACTCTTTATCGCGCGTGCCGCCTGCTCTGGCCGATTAAACACGGGAATGACGACACTCAGCATGCCAACCCCTACACATCAAGCATACCACCGCAACCGAACCACTGGCCCCACTCGCCAAAGCCCCAAACCGGATTGATCCGTGATTCGGTAAACATACCACAAAGCATGTTCGGACGGGCCAACAAGGCCAGCCCCTCGCCAAACCTTTCGATGTCATAAGGCATGAGCGAACCTGAGCCACACCGACACTGCAACCATCTCCGTGCATCCTTAGCATATCTGGTGCTGCAGTCCACAGTTTGTTATTCGAACGGCTCCGCCCTGTTTGAGCATGCAGGTTTAGCGGTGCGCCGCTTTCATAAAACGGATGTGGCTACTAACCCGACACACAAATACAAAGCTCGGATATCTCACGCCGCATAGCGCACGCTCGGCGCCTGGAAGAAGGCACGGATGCGCTCGGGGCGGCGCTGCAGCCTGCGCATGTGCGAGACGATGCCCGATTTGAGACCCGCCTTGTCGCGCGGCGTCCGGCGCCGGCCGAGGGCTTGCTTCAGGTCGTTGTTGAGGAACTCGTCCGGATTGCAGTCGGGCGCATAGGGCGGCAGGAAGAAAAGCTCGATCTTGTCCGCGTTGGCCGAGACGAACTCGGTCACGATCTCGGCGTGGTGTACGCGGAGATTGTCGAGGATGAGGAAGATCTTGCGCGACCGGTCCTTGATCAGGCGTTTGAGGAAGGCGAGGAAGGTCGCGGCATTGAGCGCGC
>JANXWC010000163.1 GCA_025351355.1 Hyphomicrobiaceae bacterium | reverse complement strand
AATGGCAGCCATAACCCAAACCCTCGCCGCTGGCGCCGCGACCGCTGCGGCTTCATAGGGTATGGGGTGAGCAGTTACTATTCCCTCAGTAAACTTCTAGTCCCTGCGAAAATAACAAGGGCACCAGCCCTGAGGTGGTGCCCCTGAAAGAGGTCAATAGTCTACGACCTGATTAGGCTTGAGGATGATTGCGATCTAGGGGACGATAGGGCTGCGCCGGATCGTCGAAGCCGGTCCAGTCTTCGTCGCGGTACAGGCGCTTTCGCACGTCGGGGTCGACCGGGTTGCGTGCGTGCAGAATCGCCGAAACTTTGTCCTCTTCGGAACCGAGGCACCGCACCGTCACGAGGGTGCCACCCCGGCGCACGCCCTCGGCATAAAATTCTGCATCGTCAGTGTTAACGCCACTGTCAACCAGCGCTCCGACGACACCGCCTGCGGTCGCACCAGCGGCTGCACCGAGTGCCGTCGCCGCAAGCCAACCCGCTGCGACCACAGGCCCGACGCCCGGGATGGCCAAAATGCCGAGCCCGGCCAAAAGGCCCGCACCGCCGCCCGCCAAAGCGCCGGCCATTGCACCGCTACCAGCGCCGGTCATGTCCTGGTCGTTTTGATTTGCGACCAAGCTGATTTCAGAAGACGCCACGCCACTGATTTCGAGGTCTTTCACAGCGGCGGCGGCTTGTGCATAATTGTCATAGAGCTGCGTTACGATTGTTGAGTCAGACATGATATTCTCCAATACGGGAAAATTTGCCAAAACGGCGCTATTTAACTGGCGACAACATTGCCTTTGAAGTCGAAAGCGATCCGAACCGAGGCGCCACCCTTCATTGCGTTGCCCCGCCAGATGCCGTCTTGATCCTTCACCAACGCACTGACCTGCGTGTAGCCTGCGGCTTCGATCCGGTCTTTGACTTGCGCCTCCGTGAAGCTGTTGGCCCCTTTCAGTGGCGGCATCTCGTTTGCAGCAAGCGAAACCGCGGGTGCGGACGACGTGGTGCCGGGCAAGGTAGAAGCGGCCGTTGGCGTCCGCGTGCCCGTTTGGGCCATGACGATCCACAAACCAAGTGCCAAAATTACGGCGATCCCAATAAACATTCTCATGATCAGTTCCTCATGTTCAATTCTCCGTCATGCGGCAATAACGCTGAAACATTGGTTTGGTTCCCCGGCGCACTTTGGGAACGTATCTATCGCTATCAACTCGTATTCAAGATAGAACTATGTCCGATTGGAAAACCCGCCTGCGGTTTCGATTGAAACCAAACAGGACTCCTGAATATCTAAGTAAGTGTGCGATACGAGTGCCTGCGCCTGAAGCGCTAAGTGGCACAGTACGAAACTGCCAACTGTGCAGGCAACCAGCAGAACGAAGCCGGCCAGTAGTGCAGAACGTTCCCAAGGTCATCTATTCGTCCATCCGCTTGGATAATTAAAGCGTCGCCCGTCGCAGTCATTGGTTCCCCCCATCTGCGGTTTACATATTCGGGGGTTTTTTGGAACCAAGGCCAAGTCCAGGCGTTTAGCTGGTGTCAACACCTCGCGCTTGCACCCCGGCAGCGCCACAGATGTGAGGAGCATGCCATGCAGACCATCAGCTTTTTCTACGCCGACTACAAGAAAGCGCAGAACGTGCTTGCAGAACTACAGAAATTTGGCGTGTCTGCCAACGCGACGAAGCTGGTGGCATGTGATGCCGGCGAACTCTATCGAACCATGCCCATCGTCAATAGCACCTCTAATGATGCCCAGATTGGCGCGGCTATCGGCGTCGTGGCTGGCATTATTGCCGGTGCGATGATCGCAACGGGTGGCCTTGAGGTTCCAGGTTTTGGATCATTGGCCGCCATGGGCGTGTTGATGCTCTGCGCAATCATCGGAACTGGCGGTGCGCTGATCGGTTGGCTCAGCGGTTCTTTGACCCAACTCATCTACGCCAAAAGCACCGGGACGGGCAGCGGCGCTATGATCACTGTACACACTAATAGCGAACGGGCCGCATTTGTCGAGGCCATTCTGCGTAGCGGTTTGGCTGTCAATACACCGAAGCGCTTGACGGACTTTTCCTACAAGCCTTGGACGATCGATGTCCCAGCGCCGAGCACCGCCGGACCGCTTGGAACCAGGTGCCGGCGCAGCAACTTTCAGTCGTAATCAGCCGTAGTCAACATTGGTATGCAACAAAACAGAGAAAGTGAATTGTCATGCACACGCTCCACGCCTTGTTCCATGATCTGCTCAAAGATGTCTATTTCGCCGAGAACGCCATCCTCAAGGCGTTGCCGAAAATGGAAAAGGCCGCCACCTCGAAAGATCTGAAGAAGGCGTTTAGTGAACATCTCGAAGAAACCAAGGGGCAAGTCCAGCGCCTCGACAAGGTTTTCGCGCTTTTGGGCCAAAAGCCTGAAGGTAAAGAATGTCACGCAATCCTTGGTATTATTGAGGAGAGCGAGGAACTGATCGGCGAGAAACCCTCCCCGGCGGTTCTTGATGCCGGCCTCGTTGGCGATGCTCAGGCGGTCGAGCATTACGAGATGGCTCGTTATGGTACATTGCGCGCCTGGGCCGATTGCCTCGGAATGGCGGAAGCAGCTCATCTTCTTGAACAGACGTTAGCTCAGGAAAAATCGGCGGACGCTAAACTGTCTGTGCTCGCTGTGTCCGCGATTAATGATGCCTGTGAGAGTGGAACCGATGCGGACGATGCCGGGTCACATCGCAATGCAATGAAACCGCCAGCCATGAAGCGTAGTGGCGAAAAGACCCAGCAAGCCACTTAGCGACTGCTGCCGCTCCACACAGAATGCAAGCTGTTGACTCGGGCGCCCGCAAAACTCTGCTCGATGAGTTTGGCGGGCGCATCGCCTAGAAGCTAAAGCGCCAACTCGAATAATTCGAACCGACAGACTAATCCGGCCAGCTGCCAATCGTAGTGCACGCTACCGCCACGTTGGCGAACCGCCATTTCGAGCATCCGATGGCCGAATCCGATCTTTGCCGGCGCAGCCGCCGGTAGGCCACCCGTCTCGCACCACGTGAATTTGACGCCCGCCTTATTGTCGGTAACATGGCTCCGCGCCGTGAAAGACACATGCCCCGAGGACGTTGTGAGGGCACCATATTTGAGCGCATTGGTCAGCAGTTCATGTACAAGCAAAGCCAGCGTCTGGGCGAAACCTGAAGCGACCATCACGGGCGGCATGTCGATCGATATCCTACTGCCGGCCGCATCCTGACAAGCTGCGACGACGCTTCGTACAAGCCCCTCTAGACTGATCTCCCTCCAATCGTCCCGGATCAGTTGATCGTGGGCCGCCGACATCGCACTCAAGCGGCTCGCGAACGCGCCTGCAAACCTTTCGGTTGCACGGTCGCCCCGGCTGCTCATAGCCGCCACGCTATTGACGATTGAGAATACGTTCTTTATACGATGCGATAGCTCCCCGATCAAGAGCAACCGCTCACTTTCGATACGGTGAAAATCGATTTCGTCCATAGCGATCGCCGCGAATTGAGAGAGGATCCGCTTTTCATAGGTGCCGAATTCTGGCCGGGGCTTGGTATCGTGCAGACAGAGCATACCGATCTTGTGGCCGGCGGCCGTGATCAGGGGCGCCCCGGCATAGAAGCGCAACTTCGGACCCTCAACGACGGAGGGATGCGTCGCAAAACGTAGATCGAGTAAGGTGTCTGCAACGACCATCGGATCCGGGCCATCGATGAGAATCGCGTGTGCACAAAATCCGTGTTCACGTTTGATCTCGGCAATCTCGGTGCCGATCCCCGACTTGAACCATTCGCGCGCCTCGTCCACGAGCGATAGCAACACGATGGGAACGTCGAGCAGCTCGGCAACCAGCCGCGTGATCCGGTCGAAGCGGCTGTCTCTGGTGGTGTCAAGAATACAGAATTGCCGCAAGTCTTCCAAGCGCTCAGCTTCGTTTTGCGGCAGTGGCGCTGGCACCGAACCGTCGGCAAT
>JANXWC010000112.1 GCA_025351355.1 Hyphomicrobiaceae bacterium | reverse complement strand
CCAGCGCGTGGCCAAGTGGATCAGCGACTACCTCAAACAAAGCGGCAATCGCATGCAGAAGACCATCATCTTCTGCGTTGACACCGAGCACGCCGCGCTCCTACGCCAAGCGCTGATCGTGGAGAACCAAGACCTCGTGCTCAAGAACGATCGATATGTGATGCGCATCACCGGCGATGACGGCCTCGGCAAAGAGCAGCTAGACAACTTCATCGACCCCGAGTCGCCTTACCCGGTGCTGGTGACGACCTCGCGACTGCTGTCCACCGGCGTCGACGCGCAGACCTGCCGCCTCATCGTGCTGGACCGCGCCGTGGGCTCGATGACCGAGTTCAAGCAGATCGTCGGCCGTGGCACGCGCGTGCACGAGGACACGCAGAAATACTATTTCACGCTGGTCGACTTCCGTGGCGCGTCGGTTCACTTTGCCGATAAGGACTTTGATGGCGACCCGGTGCAAATCTACGAGCCCGGCGAAAACGACCCGCCCGAGCCGCCGGAACCGCCCCCGAATCCCGAGCCTCCAGAGCCCGGTGACGATGACGACCCCGAGGAAGAAGTGATCTTGGTGGACCTGCCACCGCCGGGCCTGCCTGGCGTTCCTCCGCCACCCCCACCGCCACCCACCCCGAAGTTCTACATTCAGGGCAAGCCCGTTACCGTCCTCACCGAGCGAGTCGAGTACCTGGACAACGACGGCAAGCTCGTCACCGAATCGCTACGCGACTTCTCTCGCAAGGCCATCCGCGCCCAGTACGCCAGCTTGGATCAATTCCTCAAGCGATGGAAGGGAGCCGAGCGCAAGGAGGCGGTTATCGCCGAGCTGGCCGAAGAGGGCCTGCTACTGGAACCGTTGCTCGAAGAAGTGGACAAGGACCTGGACCCCTTCGACCTCATCTGCCACATCGCCTACGACCAGCCACCGCTCACTCGGCGCGAGCGCGCCAACAGCGTGAAGAAGCGCGACGTGTTCACCAAGTACGGCCCGCAGGCCCGCGCCGTGCTCGAAGCGCTCCTAACCAAGTACCAGGACGAAGGCATCGTCGGCGGGCTCGACAATGTGAAGATGCTGGAGATTCCGCCCTTCGATGCGATGGGCACTCCGTTCCAGTTGATCAAGCAGTTTGGTAGTCGCGCGGGCTTCGAGAACGCCGTGCACGAACTGCAAGCCGCTCTGTACCAAGAAACTGCCTAAGCCTCTCTCAAGGACCCGATGTCATCAGCGAGAACCACAGTCAAGTCCATTCAGGACATCATGAGGCAGGACACGGGCGTCGACGGCGACGCGCAGCGCCTCTCGCAACTCTGCTGGATGTTCTTCCTGAAGATCATCGACGACCAAGATCAGCAGATGGAGGTGATGCAGGACCACTACCGCTCACCCATACCACCGGAACTTCAATGGCGAAAATGGGCCGCCGACCCCGAAGGCATGACGGGCGACGCGCTGATGGAATTCATCAACGCGTCGCTATTCCCGGCACTGAAGGCCCTCCCCACCACCGGCAAGAGCGCCGCACGGGCACGCGTGGTGAAAGGCGTGTTCGAGGACGCCTACAACTACATGAAGAGCGGCCAGTTGATGCGGCAGGTGCTCAACAAGATCAACGGCGTCGACTTCAACGACTTGGCCGATCGGCGCCACTTTGGCGAAATCTATGAGCAATTGCTCAATGACCTGCAGAGCGCCGGCAACGCCGGCGAGTACTACACGCCACGGGCATTGACGCAGTTCATGGTCGACCGCATCGACCCGAAACCGGGCGAAGTGATGTTCGACCCTAGTTGCGGCACCGGCGGCTTTCTCACGTGTGCCATCCGCCACATGCGCGAGCGCTTCGTGAAGAAGCCCGAGGACGAATCCAAGCTGCAGAGCGGCCTGCGCGCGGTGGAGAAGAAGCCGCTGCCGCACATGCTTTGCGTGACCAACATGCTGCTGCACGGCATTGAGGACCCCGGCTTCGTGCGCCACGACAACACGTTAGCGCGGCCGTACATCAGCTACGGTCAGGGGGACCGGGTGGACATCATTCTGACCAACCCGCCCTTCGGCGGACGCGAGGAAGACGGTATCGAAAGCAACTTCCCGGCGCACTTTCGTACCAAGGAGACGGCCGATCTGTTCCTGGCGCTGTTCATCAGGCTGTTGAGGGCAGGCGGCCGTGCCGCCATCGTGCTACCGGACGGATCGTTGTTTGGGGAAGGCGTAAAGACTCGGCTGAAGGAGCATCTGCTGGCCGAATGCAATCTGCACACCATTGTTCGACTGCCCAATAGCGTGTTCAGGCCTTACGCCAGCATCGGCACCAATCTGCTCTTCTTCGAGAAGGGCGAGCCGACGCGGGACATTTGGTTTTACGAGCACCGAGTGCCCGAAGGCCAGAAGGCCTACTCGATGACCAAGCCGATCCGCGTGGAGCACTTGCAGAGTTGTGTGGACTGGTGGGGCGGCGCGGTGCGCGACGGCCGACAAGAGACCCCGCAGGCTTGGCGCGTGAGCATCGACGACGTGAAGGCGCGCGGCTACAACCTCGACATCAAGAACCCGCATTCGGAGGAGGACGACCACGGCAACCCGGAGCATCTGCTGGTGGCGTTGAATGAAGCCGAAGCGGAAACAGCGCTGTTGCGGCAGCAGTTGAAGGCGATCTTGGCGGAGGCGCTGGCCCGATGAATGCCGGGGAGTTGCTGCGGCGCTACGAGCGCGTTGCCGACGCGCCTGACGCGCTATCGCGCCTTCGCGAGCTTGTTCTTGACTTGGCAATTCGCGGAAAGCTGTTGCCGCAGGAGCCAGGAGACCGACCCCAAGCTGACGCACTGGCGCATGCACGCAAGGAACTTAGTGAACGCGCCAAGGCGACAGGACGTCTTCGCTTTGTAGAGAGCGCGCCCATTGATGCAGAGGAGCTAAGTGACCAGTTGCCCAAGGGCTGGTTGCCCGCGCGCGTTAACGACACTGGGCTTTACATCAACGGGCTGGCATTCAAGCCCGCAGACTGGAAGGCCTCGGGCCTGCCGATCGTTCGGATTCAGAACCTGTCGGACGAGTCGCGCGAGTTCAACTACGCCCAAGGCGAGTTCCCTGACGAGGTCATAGTTCGAACTGGCGACATCCTCGTGTCGTGGTCCGCGACCCTGGATGCCTATCTCTGGAAGCGACAGACTGCAGTCTTGAACCAACACATTTTCCGTGTGATTCAGGCGACCAGACTTACGGACAGCGGCTACCTGCTGTTGTTGCTGAAGCGAGCGATTCGTGACCTTGCGGATAGCGTTCATGCGCACGGGCTCGTGATGACGCATATCAATCGCGGACCGTTCCTGAATCACGTTGTAGGGATACCTCCACTGGCTGAGCAGCGCCGCATCGTCGCGAAGGTCAATGAGCTGATGGCGCTGTGCAACCGTCTGGAGGCCGCGCGGGCGAAACGCGAGGCAGCGCGCGACCGGCTGGCAGCCGCGAGCCTGGCCCGCCTCAACACACCCGATCCCGAGACTTTCGCCGACGACGCCCGTTTCGCGCTCGATGCCCTGCCGGCCTTCACGGCGCGGCCTGATCAGATCAAGCAGCTTCGGCAAACCATACTGAACTTCGCAGTTCGTGGCCGCTTAGTGATGCAAGTGGAAGGCGACAAAAGCGCGGATGCTCTGTTGAAACTTCTTACAAGCGCGAGGAAGGCATGCAATCGATCTTGCGCTGTCCTCCGCGAAGGAACTGAGCCCTATTCGATTCCTGAATCTTGGTGCTGGGCGACCCTCGACCAACTCGTAGTCGAGGGACCTCAGAACGGAGTTTCGCCAAAGCCGAGCACGCGGCCCGACGCGCCAAAGTCAATAACGCTGACAGCCACCACTAGCGGCACCTTCAATCCGGACCACTTCAAGAGGGTGGAGTTTGCGGTACCACCGGATTCGGACTTGTGGCTGCGAGACGGAGATTTGCTCTTTCAGCGAGGCAATACGCGCGAATATGTTGGCATGGCGGCGATATACCGTGGTTCGCCGCGCAACTTCCTGTATCCAGACCTCATGATCCGAGTCCGTGTTTCGCCGGACGTAAGCCTGCGCTACATCCATTTGGTATCAATCGCGCCTCCGGCGCGGGCATACCTGTCGTCAAGCGCCACCGGCGCGCAATTGACGATGCCTAAGATCAACCAGACAACACTGGTCGCGCTCCCGATTCCACTTCCACCACTTGAGGAACAGGACCGGATCGTGAGCAAAGTAGACGCACTT
>JANXWC010000130.1 GCA_025351355.1 Hyphomicrobiaceae bacterium | reverse complement strand
CCGCTTTCTGCAGATTCACACGCTGCATTCCTACGCCGCAGCGCTACTCAATCGCGACGATAGCGGTCTGGCCAAGCGCTTGCCTTATGGCGGAGCCATGCGTACGCGCATTTCCAGCCAGTGCCTGAAGCGGCATTGGCGAAAGGCCGAAGACGATCCGCATGCGCTGCTCAAGATCCCCGGTGTGGAGGACGCGTTTCGCTCGCGCGAGCTCGTGACGATCAAGGTCATGGCGCCTATGCGCGGTAAAGTCTCCGAAGCATGCTGGGAGGTACTTGAAAACGTATTTCAAACGAGCGTCTACGGCGAAAAGGGCGACAAAAAGAAAGGCCGCCAAACACTGCTGTTCGGAGCTCCGGAACTAACATGGCTGGCTGGCCAGGCTGGGAAGCTCGCCCCGGATGTCGAAAAGGCCATAGCGTCGACGGTGACCGGGCTTGGCGCAGCGCCAATGGACGAAAAGGAACTCGCGAAATATCGCGGCGACCGCGTGAAAAAGTGTCTCAAGGCTGCCGAGGCCGTTACGAAGCCCTGGAAGGACAAGTTCAGCAAAAACATGGAAGCATTGCGCGATGTCGCCGCGATCAACGTGGGCCTCACCTCGGCACTGTTCGGCCGCATGGTGACATCCGATCCGGCAGCCAACATCGAAGCGCCGATCCACGTCGCGCACGCTTTCACCGTCCACGAGGAGGAGACCGAGGGCGATTATTTCACGGCCGTCGACGATTTGAAACGCGATGAGGACGACAGCGGCGCCGATACCATTCAGGAGACGGAACTCACCTCAGGCCTCTACTATGGCTATGTCGTCATCGATATCCCTGGCCTGGTATCAAACCTCACGGGCTGCAAGCGCGGCGAATGGTTGGCGCCGTCGACGGACCGCACTATGGCTGCCGAGGTGGTGCACAATCTGCTTTATCTGATTGCCGAGATTTCCCCGGGCGCAAAGCTCGGCTCGACGGCGCCCTACGGCCGGGCCGAACTCGTACTGGTGGAGGCCGGCGACCGCCAACCGCGCAGTCTGTCGGCCGCCTATCGGGAGGCCATTGAGCCTAACCTCTCGAAGGCCGTACGGGCCATGGCGACCCACCTCGGTAACATGGACGCCGATTACGATACTGGCGAGTCGCGCCGGGCGTTGCATCGCTGGAACGATGAACTGCCACGGTCCCCGCGGGCGTCCTTGCACGACATTGCGCAATGGGCCAAAGCAGCCGTGCTCGCCGGCGAGGCGCAAACATGACTTTGGCGGTCAGCCGGCGTTGGCTGGTTCTGCGGCTGGAAGCGCCGCTGCTGTCGTTCGGCGCCGTCGCCATCGACCAGCGTGGTGTGATCTGGGATTTTCCGGCGCTCTCAATGCTGACGGGGCTGTTCGCCAACGCGCTCGGTTGGGAGCGTACCGACCGTGCCGAGCATCAGGCGTTGCAGGATCGGATCGTATTTGCGGCGAGACGGGACGATGAACCCTATCACGGTGTCTTCACCGATGTGCAGAATGCGAGGCTGGAAAAATCCGATCGCGGCTGGACTACGCGCGGCGGACCCGAAGGCAGGGATGGCAACAGTTATGGTGGTCCACATCGCCGCTTCCGGGACTATCACCCGGACGCTCTTGTCGCAGTGGTGGTCACCTTACCAGGTCCGGATAGCAGGGCGCCTAGCCTTCTCGACCTCGCCGCCGCGCTCGACCGGCCGCAGCGGCCGCTTTTCATCGGACGCAAATCTTGCTTGCCGGCTGCCCGCCTCAATGCGGGCTTCCGCGAAGCTGAAACAGCTCATGCCGCTCTGACGCTTGTGCCATCGCTTGGCCGTCCGATTCGTTCCCATTACCGCGCCCAATGGCCTGCTGGGGAAGGTCCCAACAATGGCGATATGGTCGAACGCGGACGCGCCATTGCGGATCGACGCAATTGGATCAGCGGCCTACATGGCGGCACGCGCCACGTCATCGAGGGCCGAGTGGCCCCTGCGAAGGCGGCTCAGGGAGTGCCTGAATGACATTGGCGCTGCATCTGGTTCGTGTGCCCGTAAGCCTGTCGGCTCTTGCGCTCTATGCCGACGATCGTGGTTGGACAAGCCGACGCCAAGCCGACGGACATGCGCGCGATTCCTCCTTCGACGCCGGCCGTGCACTCCATCATGTGCTTGATGAAACTTTTGGCCCAAGTGCCCTAAAGCCGTTTCGGCTGATGGTGCCGCGGGATCGCGACAAGGGAACGGTGTATGCGTATTCACCGAATACCAAAGCCGAGCTGATGAAAGTCGCAGACGATACGGCTATGCCCGAGGCGCATCGGATTTTCGCCCTTGACCGTTTGGACGCGAGGGCCATGCCGGCGGCTTGGCAGATCGGAAAACGGCTCGCCTTCGACGTTAATGTCCGTCCAACCGTCCGTATCCGGTCGACACTTCCCAACCCGCGCCAGGGCAGGCAACCCTATGCACCAGGTGCCGAACTTGATGCGTTTTTGGTGGAG
>JANXWC010000096.1 GCA_025351355.1 Hyphomicrobiaceae bacterium | reverse complement strand
CGGGTCGATCTCCGCGTGGGCGGAGAAGCCTTCATGCTGCACATGATTGCTGCCATGGCCGAGGGTCGATCTCCGCGTGGGCGGAGAAGCCAGACGTTAGAGCCTCTTTGATCGCGTTGCGCGGGGTCGATCTCCGCGTGGGCGGAGAAGCCTCTGCCGCACAACGCGCTGATTCAACTTCACTTGTCAAAGAACACGCTGCAGAACAGTCAGGCGTCTCGGCGAACGAGAAGGGAACCTTCGTATTCGACGAGCTCTTTCGCTGGCTCCCCCAGCGTAAGGATACGAATGCCGCCGGGCGCCGTGCTATCGCGCCACGTCATGACGACACTGCCGCTCCGCAGTTGAGCATGCCAATCGGCTAGCACGGTCCAGACGCGCTCGCGAACGGCCTTGCTGAGCTTCGTCCCGACATAAACGCCGGGCGCGATTTCCAGCATCGCGGAGCCGATGAAGCCGCGATAGCGCATCTCGACATCACGGGTGACAATGACACACAGGGGCATGGTTCAACTCCCCGGCACAGCTGTCGGCGGTGCCTGCTCATCAGGCTGCGTGACTGTCGTCAAAGGCTTGCCGGCAGTTGTGGCCTCGCCACCGCTCGACTTCGATACATCGCCCGCGACTGGCTCGCCCAGCAACGCCTTGATGTGATCGATCAACTGCGAGACGACATGTTCACGGTTGAAGACTTCGGCGGCTTGCACCCGCACCAGCCGCTCGAGATTCTCAGATGGTGATTTGAGCGCTTTCTTGGCGGCGCCGAAGGCGATCGGCAATGTCACATCGTGGCGAACCAGATCGGCTACGTCTAGGATGAACGACTGGCCGCTGTCCTCGTGCACGAAGCCGATTTGCGGGATAGCGGCGGTCGACGCAACGGCGATGGCGGCCGCCGCCTCGACGGCACTCGCTGCATGGTTGATCGCCTGATTAGGCATGTCGGTCGCGTTCGGGTTGCTACGGTCGTAGCGGCGGCCCTGCCAGGGGACGCCGTATTTCTGCGCCGTCAACTCATAGAGGCGCTTGAGTCGGGCACCTTCCATGCCGCGCAGCATCTCGATGGTGCGCGCCTTGACCTCCTCGCCGAAGCGGATCGTGTACATCTGCCGCGCGACGGCGAGGCGGCTCTGCGGATCAGCCCACAGGGTCACCTGGCGGCGGGCGATGGTGGACGTGTCGGGCAATAGCGGTGGCGAGGTGTAAAAGCGAACACCGCCCGTGCCGATGGCAGCGAGCGCGCAGCCGTGCGCGGCTAGAATGCGCAGCGTGTCGTGCGTGACCGTCGTTCCAGGCCCGAGCAGGACGATTGAAACGGTCTGGTGCGGGATCTGATAGTTACCAGACGGCAGCGAACCGCCAGCGGAGATAAAGCGAATACAGCCGTCTTCGACTTCGAGGCGGCCACGGTCGAGCCAGAGCAGCCCGTGCCGATCCGCGTGCGGGATACGGGCCTTTTCGAGACCGAGACGACCAGCAAGCATGGGGTCTTTTTCCTAACGTGA
The DNA here is from genome assembly GCA_025351355.1 of Hyphomicrobiaceae bacterium. Classification (GTDB taxonomy): domain Bacteria; phylum Pseudomonadota; class Alphaproteobacteria; order Rhizobiales; family Hyphomicrobiaceae; genus JABFRJ01. Next base: position 9,651 of record JANXWC010000096.1, on the reverse strand, counting down.
TGGCTTCAGCAACAGCATCCCGAAGCCGAAAGCGCGGTGACGTCCGACGCCACGGGCGATGAGCGCCGGGAACGCCGCAGGGTCGCTGACAGTCAAATTGCCGGTGACAATGATCAACGGACCACCTCCGCCCTGCCCGGCTTTCGTTGTGAGGGCGCCGACCGGCTTGAGCGGACGCGCGGTGCGATCGCCCTCCTCGGCGCCGCGCCGTAGCAGCAAGCCTCTGGTGCGCTGCGCTACGTCGGCATGCTCCAGTCGCACCGCCGGCTCCAGACGCTGGGCAAGCCAGGCGCGATAAACCGTGTCGCGGTCGAGGTTGGCGCGATCATCGCGTGGCGGTAGCTTGTCGAGCGCCGCCAGAAACGCGTCCTTCTCGCGCGACGCCTTGCGATTGCCGTCGCGGTCCTGGCGCACGGTCGGCCGGACGAGCACCTCGAAGCCAAAGCGCTGGCCGGACATGAACGCCGTCGGCATCTGTTTCGCCGACACGTTCTCCGGTTCCAGCCGCAGGGCCGCGACGACGCTCGGATCAGCAAACGTCTGGGCATGCTGAAGCAGCGCCGTGCTGGCAACGCGGCTGTAGGCAAGGATGAAGGGTGGTTTAGCCGGTTCGCCGGGACGCCCCGATGTCGGCTCGATGACCCGGAACGGCTGCGGTGCATGCGCGCCGAACGCGGCTTTCAGGAGCGCGTGCCAGCCGTAACCGTCGTCGTGGCCGGGCCGTGAGACGCCGTGCTGTGCCATCCAGGCTGCGGCACGGAAGGGATCGGGCTGCAATTGCAGCATCCAAAGCGGCGCATCGGGCATGGCATTCGTCATGGCAGCGCTCCCGGTGGCAGCGATGGGAAGTCGGCGCGTGGCTGGCTGAAGATGTCGAGCCGGTTTTCGCCGGCGTGCACTCCCGCCATCCAGTCGCGCACGTCGGCGATTGTTGCGGTTTGGTGTGAAACTACGGCAGGGCGTCCCTCACCGGGCGGGATCGCGAGGCGAACGCGATCTTCATCGTTCTTGCGCCATTTGGGCTGCGGCGGCCCTTCGATGATGCCGACGGCTTTGAGGGCGCCGTAAACGGTCGCGGCATCGATGATTTCGTTGGCGAACACCGGACGTGCAGGGAGACAAGGCTTGCGGCCGATGAAAAGCGGGCGCGCGGGGGTGCGGAGTGCGCTGGCGATTTCATCCAGCGTGGGTGTTCCGGACGGGCGCGCGAGCCGCACGGCCACCGTCACGAACGCGTCGGCGCGATAGAAGCGATTGCGGATGTGATTGAGCTCTTTTCTACCGGATTTACCCCACGAGTAGCTTGGGCTCTTTTTTCGCCCCTCGGGCTTTCCGCGCGTCGTCCAATTGTTTTCGTCTTCAAAGAGTAGCGCTGTTTGGAAATCGTACAGCTCGGTGCCCACGCGGTCGAGCCGGACGCCCATGACGATGCGGTCCTGCAGGTCGCGGTGTTTTGCCCGATCGCCGCGCTGCCAGCCGAGCGCATTGGCCAGCAACCCCGTGATCATCGACTTGATTGGCATCTCGAGCGTCGGCCCGATGGCGTCGATCATCGTGCCGCCAAACGCCATCAGCGGGGCTTCGAGGCGGAGGATGAGATGGCGGTGTGTCATCGCTCACGCCCCGACTTGCTGGGCGGCCCACTGGGCCAGTGCCGGCAGCGCGATGGCCTCGGACTGCGGCAGGTGCGCGGCGTCAACGCTCAGATGGCGTCGGCTTCCAGCGAGGCCGTAGGCGGCATCGACTTTGCCGAGGTATTGGCCGAGCGTGTCGCTGGCATTAGCCATATCGGCCTTGCACGGTTTGCGAAAAGCGTTGGCGAACGTGCGCGGTTGCCCGGCCCCGGCTTCGATCAGCATCAGTTCGGCGTAGGCGTAGGGCGCGGTCGAGCCTTTCTTGGCGCCAGGGGAAACCGTCGCGATCAGGTGCACCAGATGCTCGACCACTTTGCCCGCGAGGGCTTTATCACCGCCAAGGTTCGAGATCAGCACTGGCAGGTCGACGACGACGTAGCCATAGAACAGACCGGCCGTCAGTTCGGTGTCGAACAGCCCCCCCGCGCCGCTTTCAGACGCTTCCTGCTTGAGGTCATCGACGACGGTGAAGTAGTCGGATTCCGTGGCCTCCGCATGCACCGTGAACGCGTGCGCGACGTGGATGGCGGCGTCGGTGTTGGCGTCAGGGTCGGACGTCACCATGCGGCCGAACATAACAGCTTCGAGGCCGGCCTCGATCGCCCCGCGACGATCATCAAGCATAGCCTGCAGGTTGTTCAATTCCTTTTTCTTGAACCACGCGTCGACGGCCGCCACGACCGCCGCCGCACCATCTGCTTTGCTGACGATCTCGGCGACACGCGTGTTGATATACTCGATCTCGCGATCACCGATGAGAAGCGCTTGCCGGTCCGGGATAGCCTGAGCGACCGGCTTCTTCGGCGTGTAGAGCAGCCGGGCCATGGCCTCGACGGCGGCAGCACGCGTCTCGGCTGTGCCGACGCCAGCCTTTTCCAGGGCAGGTGCAATGCGGCGCTCCGGGATTTCGCGCGACCGTACCGCCATCGGCGCGCCGATGTTCTGCAGTGCCCACGGGACCAGGCGAATATCCTGCTCGCGTGCCGCAGGCTTGCGCCAATGCCGCTTCAGGCATTGCGACGAGATGCGCGTGCGCGTCGCATCCCCGAACGGGAGGCGCTTGGCGAGGCCGCTGTCGTCGCGATTAAGCAGCGTCGCGGGGTAGGAGGCGAGCGTGTGGATTTGGAGAAAGCGGACGGCGGTCATGCGGGGTGATCCTTGATATGCGAAAATACTTGAAAGGCGTTGGTCAGGATGCGGCGGAGTCTTTGCGACGGGCGCGCTCGAAGGCTTGGGCAATCCGGATGCGGACGCGGTCGGCCTCCGGCCCGTCTTGAAAGCGGATCAGTTCGGTGAGATCGCGGTACGGCAAGAATGCCTCGGCGCTGCGGGCTAGCCGGTAGGCCGTGCGTCGCGCGAGGTCATCGAGCGTGGCACCGCGCGCGCTGAGCAACATGTCGACCCGCTGCGGTGAGGCACCAATGGCGGCGAGACTAGCGCCGAGGTCACCGGCGCGCAGCGCGTCCGGCCGCTGCGCCATGATGTGAACCACCCGCCCCCAGATGCGGACCCTCTCGTCGCCGAGGGATGTGAACCCGGCGCGCGCCATGACACGATAAAACGCCGAGGGAGGCAAATCGTTAGGGGCCATGCGGCGCAGCGCGGCCAGCTCGCCGACAGCCTCGGTCTCGGCGAGGCGCCAGAGTTCGGCGGCGATCTTTTCGAGTGGTGTTTTCTCGCGTGTGGAATTTTCGGGCGCGGCGGTGGCGGGGGGCGCAGTCATGGGGCGACTCCGACGATGTCTTTAAAGTGGTTGCGGATAGCGCCGGCGAGTACGCTTTCGGCAGCGGCCCGGGCGCGGTAGCGGCGAACGAAGCTCAACGGCGATCCGGATTCGGCGATGGCGAGAATGTCGCGCGCGTGCGTTTCGAGTTCGAGCAGCCAAGCACGGCGCTTGGCCTGCGCCGGCGCTGAATGCGGATCGTCCGTCAGCTCGTCGAAGAGCCGCTCAAAGAAGTCGGCATCGACGCGTTGCTCGAAACGGGCAAGCAGAACATCGGCTTTACCCTTGGCCTTGGGGTCTTTGAAGTCGAGCTTGTCAGGTGCGCCTTGCAGCAGCGTAAACAGCGCCGGACGGAGCGCTTTTGAAGACAACGCGGCCGCATTGACGATCCGATCCCGGCCGAGTGTGGCGAGACGGCTGTCCGTTTGCGTTCGTCGGAAAAACGGCACCGCTCGTGGTGGCACGTGAATGCGGCGCTCATGGAACCCTTGCGTCTCGCCCTCGCCGCGCACCGTGACAACGAATACCAATTCCACGCCTCCTTTGGCTTCGTCGTCGTCCAGCACCTGAAGCGGCGCGAACCGGTACTTGCCATCGTCGATCAGGTCGACGATGCGCTTGTAGTGAAAACCATCCCCGTCAACCGTCAGCGGTTTCGGCGTTGCGCCCCTGGAGATTGGCGTCCACGGATCACCGGTCGCGCCCAATAGCGCATCAGGCATGTCGATGCGCGAAGCCTTGCTCGAACCGCGGTGCGCGCTAAGAGTGTTGCCGACACGGCGCAGGCGGATGCGGCGACAAACTTCGATATAGTAAGGATCGAGTTGTTCCGGTGTCAGCGCGGTTTCACCATTCCAGGGCTCTAACCAGACCAGGGCGTGACCACCGCTTAACGGATACATCGGATTGTCTTCGAGGAACCGGGCGCGCCGTAAAACTAGCGCCCGCATATCGCGTGTAACGTGAGCACCCCATCCGCCAGCTTCCGGTTTCGCGCCGACAAACGGGCGCGATGCGTGCCCGCTGTTCATGCGGCTGATGCCGTAATTGCCGCGCCCGAGAACCCCCTGCAACGTTTGCAGCGCCAGCAATGCGAAGACCCAGTGCTCGGGCAGCGCGTTCGCCATCATCCCCGATTTGAGATCGTGCGACTTCGACGTAACCAACATGTCGAGCGCATCCGGAGTCGGCTCGGTCTTCTTGAGCACCTCCCATTTGCCCTCTGGCACGGGCGGCTGCAGGAAGGCCGGTTTTGACAGGTCATCGACCACCAGCGTCCATGGCTCGTCATTCGCAAAATTCGGTGTCAAGCCGCGCAATAAGGATTTCCAGTGCGCTGCATCGTGCGGCGGCTCGGTTTCGACGCCCGCAAGCAGCGCCAGCGCGCCGATCTGGGCGAGAAAGCAATGCAACGGCTGTTTTTGATGTGGCCGCAACGCGGGCAGGCTCTCGACGCTATCGGCAACAAGATGGGCGAGGAGTTCAGGAAGCGAAGCGGCGACGACCTTGGCACCAAACTGAAAGCGTAAAAGTTCATCGGACAACAGGTTTAACATGGCAACTCCGTGAACATTGCCTCTCCGCGTGGGCGGAGTAGCTAAAAAAGCGAAACAACAGAGCTCGCCTGACTGCTGGTGGACCCCCAGTAACCTGGGGAAGACACCGTTAATCATATGGGCACCAAGCCAATTACCCAGTTTACTTCCTGAAGCAACGCAAACTGACTGTTGGCGGCAAGTTGCCGGGGGGTGCTGCGTTCAAAACTAGGGCGGTACCTGTGGCGAACGCTTTTCCAGATTGTGAAATGAGCCGGCAACCGCATCTTCTTCTGAACGCGGCGTGCGCGACGAGTGTAGAGCCCTTGTTCGAGAAGTTGCAGCATGACGGCATTCTAAGCCATGGATTGAACATGAGTCAACAACTTAAGAGAAACAATAAGAGCTTCGCCTTACTGCGTTTCAATTGGAGCCAGTTTCATGACGCAACCTTGGGCAAAACTTGAACGCGTGCCAATCGGCGAGACGCCGCGCCTCTGGCTGTCGCTCGTCGATCACAGCGCCGACGTCGCGGCGGTGTTCGAGGCCATGCTGGCGGTGCCGTTGGTCGAGCGGCGGCTGGCGCGATTGGCCGGCGTCGCCGCGTTGTCAGAAGTTCAGCGGCAGCGGCTGTGCGTGCACGTTGGCCTCCACGATTTCGGCAAAGCCAATCGCGGGTTCCAGCGCCAGGACGGCACCAATCGCGGGCACGTCGGGCCGGGACTGGCGCTAATCTACGGCGACGGCCCGCATTCGGCGCAGCTGATGGCGCACCTGCCATTCGAGGTCATGGATGGCTGGGGTGCGTTCGAGTCCGCTTTGTGTGCGACGGCCGCCCACCACGGAAGACCAATTTCGGAAAGCGCTATTGCGACGGGCTTCAAAAACGTCATGAGCACGCACTGGGAAGCGCGAGACACTTACGGTCCCATCGCCGCACTCGCATCGTTGAATGCGGCCGTGCGGACGTGGTTCCCACTGGCGTTCACACCGATAGCGGACCAACTGCCAGCGGCATCGCCGTTCTGGCACGCCTACGCCGGGTTCGTGATGCTGGCCGATTGGATTGGGTCGGACAGCACATCGTTTCCACTCGTGCCGCTCGATGCGCCGCCAACGGATCGCATGGCACGGGCGCGCGCCCTGGCACCGGTCATTTTGCGGGCCTACGGCTTCGATCCAGCGCCCAAGCGTCGGGCCATGCCCGCCGTCTCATTCTCACGCATTTCGCCTTTCGAACCTCGCGAGATCCAAAATGCGGTCGGTGAGGCCACCGGCCAGATCGTGGCGCTTGAGGCAGAAACAGGCTCTGGCAAGACTGAAGCCGCCTTGTTCCGGTTCGCGCGACTGTTCGAAGCTGGTGATGTCGACGGTCTCTATTTTGCGCTGCCAACCCGAGTCGCCGCCAAAAGCCTCTACGATCGCGTTTGCAAGGCGGTTGAACTCTTGTTCCCAGATCCAGAAAACCGACCGGGCACGGTGCTGGCGGTGCCCGGGTACGCGCGGGTCGACGGCATCACGGGGCGGCCGTTGCCGGGATTCAAAGTGCAATGGGACGATGATCCAACCGACGCGGACAAGCGCGCCCGCTGGGCGGCAGAGCGCCCGAAGCGGTTTCTGGCCGGCACAATCGCGGTCGGGACCATCGATCAAGCGCTGCTAGGCGGCATCCAGGTCCGCCATGCCCATATGCGCTCGGCATGCCTGCTGCGGCACTTGCTCGTGGTCGACGAAGTGCACAGCTCGGACATCTACATGGAGCGCTTATTGACGAACCTGTTGCGGCAGCACACGCGCGCTGGTGGTCACGCGCTGCTGCTGTCGGCTACCCTCGGCGCGGCCGCGCGGCAGCGCTTGCTTGGCCGGACCGAACCGCCGCCGAACCTGCCGGATGCCATCGCCCAAGATTATCCGGCTGTCGCGACGACTGAAGCACCGAATCCGCAGAAGCACACCGGGAGTACGCGCACTAAAGATGTCATGATGCGCCTCGATCCCAACATCGCCGATGCGCGGTATGTGGCAGAACTAGCGCTGAACGCTGCCAAGCAGGGCGCAAAAGTGCTCGTCGTCCGCAATTTGCATCGCACTGCCGTTGCCACAGCCGAGGCGCTCGTCAGCGCCGCGCCCGACCATCCCGCACTCTTCCGCTGCAATGGCGTGCCAACGCTGCACCATGGCCGTTTCTCGCGCGAGGATCGCGAGTTGCTGGATGGCGTGATCGAAACGCAGATGCTGGACTGCCGGGGCAGCAAAGGGCTCGTTTTGATCGGCACGCAGACGCTGGAACAGAGCCTGGATATATGCGCCGATCTCCTGATCACGGATTTGGCGCCCTCGGATGTGCTCCTGCAACGTATTGGTCGGCTGCATCGGCATGACGGCAATAAACGCCCGGCAGGCTTTGACGTGCCGTGTGCTGTGATCTTGTCGCCCTCTGACCTGACACCACTGCTCGCTCGCGGCAACTTCGGCCTCGGCGGCTTGCATGGGCCCTATCGAGACCTCGTGACACTGGAGGCTACGCGCGGGTTGATCTCAAAGCACCCGCTATGGCGCATCCCTGCAATGAACCGGATGTTGGTAGAAATGGTCATGCACCCTGACGCGCGCGATGCATTAACCGAGGAACTGGAAAAAGCCGTGCCGGGATGGCGGAAGAACCGGCAAGACCTCGATGGTCATGGCCTGGCCGATGTAAAGATGGCGCACGACGCGGCGTTAGGATGGGGCGACGCCTTTAGTCGGTTGGCGTTCCCGGACGACGAGAAACTCGGGACCCGGCTTGGTGCGGAGGATTTGTCGATAACGCTGCCGCAGTCCACGCGCGGACCGTTCGCAGCGGACATCGTAACAATTTCAATTCCAAGCTTCTGGCGCGGCTCGATCAACGCCAACGAAGACATATCCCCAACGGTAACGAAAGCGGACGACGGAAGCCTCGTCATCCGGGTGCAAAACGAAGTGTTTGGATACAATGCGTTTGGATTGCATCGCCTCCGGAGCGGTTCGCCACCGGCGTGAAACCGAATCGGTCGGCGCCCGTTGCGGGTTTTTGTTGTCCAAGGGAGGGGCCGGATCGGCACTCCGGGCAGGGCGACTCGTATAGCGCATCTAACTGGATCAGACTGGCTTCGATGATCTCATGCGCTCTCAAAACGTATTGCAATCTATCGCCAAGACAATCGATCTCATGGCAGAGATCGACGATGCGGTACTAGCCATGGCCAATCTCGTGGGATTGCCTCAAGGTCATGTTTGGCGGCCGCGTCGCACGAGTTGCATCTCCCTCTCGCGCATAACTAAGCAGTCTGGAATATCGATTGGCCGACAGAGCAGGATTACCACGTGCTATGACCGTCATGAAACCGACGGCACCCATCAGGTTCGAAATCCGTGTCGAGAACCGCCAGACGTGAATCTTGACCAACCCATCGACCGGCCGAGACGTTGGTGGCGTGCGCTACCACCACAATACCCAAGGCAATCACTATCAGCCGTGGCTGTTCAGAAATGCAGTCCGAACGGACTTCGGCACGCCGTTCCCGCAACTCGCGCTGGCGGTTCAAGCGCTCGAACAGGAAACGCGCGAGGGCGGCACATGATCTACCTCATCCGCCGCCGTCGCGAACGGCATGAAAGCCGTTTTAACGCATTGCACGTGTAGGTCGACTCGTTCGCGCCGGTTTGCGTTGCGAAAGAGTGGGGCCGGATCGGCAGTCCTGGAACGGTGCGGCATGAGTTGCACGACGACGAAACAACCGCGCGGGCGTCGATGCAGAGGCGGATCGACGTCAAGTTCAAGCGTGGCTATGGCCGCCATCATCACTGAAGGACTCTCCGATGCGCCGCAAGAAGCCGGTTCGCGCTGCCCTCGACCAGGTGCGTATTTCACGGGACGGCAAAGCGGCGGTCATCGAACACGCCGACACGACGATTTCGACAACGCACCTCACGATCGGTGACGCTATCGACGGTATGACGGATCTTGAGATCCTCAACGTCTACAATTCCGTCATCGATGCCCAAGAGCGGTCTCTGCGAGATTGGGACAACACGATCACGGAGGTTCCGCCTGGCCGGCCGCAGATCAAATTCAGCCCCGGCAGTGATCAATGGGTGCCACGAGGCGACGTCCTGCGCTGCATCATCGAAGATGATGAAAGGGGTGAGGCCGTTATCCATATCGACGACAAAGAGCTTACACTGCGCGAATTCGGTCGACTGCTGACGGTCCGTGCCGGCTGGGGTATGCGCATATCGTTCGTGCCCGAAGAGCTAATCGCCGAGCAACCGACCATCAAGTTGCGTGAGCCCAAGCGTCGCCGATAACCCGTCCCCTGTTTCGGTGGATGGCCGCACGCCGGTGTGTGCTCAATCTAATGGCAAACAGCGCCCGTTGGCCGTGGCCGCCCTTGAACACAAGATAGTCCAGAGGGTGACTGTCACGGTGGTGGCCTCATCTACGAGGATTTGAGTCATATTCCGTGCGATGAAATGGGAGCCGATGTCGTGATTGCGGTTACCAAATCCGTGCGCGTTGGCGTTGTGGGCAGTCAAATCGATAGCACAAATGCTGTATTTTTGCACCATCACTTAACAATAGGTTGTTATGTGATGAGTTGACCTTTGACGGCTTGCCCAAACGAGCGCAGCCGGATCGTGTTGCTTGCGCGCTCAGCAGGGGGCGGTAGCACCGAGTGGAGCACTGTCGTGTCTCCGGCAAGACCCTGACAGGACCACCCCACATGCCAATTTC
>JANXWC010000028.1 GCA_025351355.1 Hyphomicrobiaceae bacterium | reverse complement strand
GCGCAACGACGAACCGTGACAGGTGACCCTCGGGCACAAAATCCAGCACGCTCGGCGGCAGGAGTTGCGTCTGGTCGATATTCCAGGGGCGAAAGTGCTTGCTCATGGAACCGAAAAGAATCAGACTCGCCCCAGAAATGCCAGGGACTACTCGGACAGGCTCCTAGCTCTTTGTTTTGTCGCGCTTCTAATCGGACAACCGCTTCACACCCCGGATCTCGTCCGGGGCATGCTTTATCCGGAAGCACTCTAGTCGCGTCGGGCGAGTGTGGGGCAACTCACTGCTGGCGACCTTGTTTGGTGAGATACTTGCGCGGCACTTCGCCGGCATCGACCAAGGCGCTGACACATTTCTGCGTGAGCTGGTTGCGATGAGCTTCCATACAGTAGCGGACTTCTGTGCTCTCCGGCGCATGGCTGCTGCAGTAGGCGTTGTAGTCCCTGTAACAGTCATCCTGAACACGGGCGGACACGGCCTGTGCGGCGCCGCCGAATGAGGCGAGCGCAACACCGCAGCCGAGCACCGACCACGCCATCTTAAATCGAAAAGCCATTTTCGCTCCGCCCGTTTTCATTGCCGCTAAGAGTCAACTTCTGACTGAGTTACGCAATGTGCGGACCGAAGTTTCATCGCATGCAGAGCACAAATACTTTTCGCTTACTCGTGTCGTTACCGTCGTGCAACGCGCGCCTGCCAGACGCACAGCAACGGCGTGATGATCAGTTCCATGACCACCGCGCCGTGCATATAATTGGACGGTCGTTGCCCCATGGCGATGGCCAGCAGGCGGAACAGTCCGCCGATCACGACGACAAAGGTCAGCAGGCGCATGCGATCCTGCTTGTGTTCGATCCCGACGATCGTGCTCCAGAAGCCGAGACCGATAGCGAACAGCAGGCCCGACAAATAGCGCATGTGGTTATCACCCGAAACCGACCACACGTCTCCGATCAGGGCGCTACCAAGGAGCGCGCCCGACAATCCCGCGCCGACCGGCACACATCCGCCGACTACGATGCACGCCTGCAAGGCGCGACGTTCAATTTCCGACGATGTTAGCGGCATAACAAATTTCGAAGGCCCCGAGCCGACACTGGCGTGATGATTTGCAAATTCGTAGGCTTACGCACTCGGCGCAACTGCGGGCGGACCGGTCGCAGCCCCTACCGCAAGTTCGCCAACTGCTCCGCGCTCAAGCCGCCCCGGTGCGCGGCCTCCGCGGCATCGCGCGAGCCGAAAGCTCGCCAGTAGTTTTCGACGAACAGCGCGCGCGGCATCCGCGTTGGCTGATATCCGCCGACGGGCGGATGCGTTGTGATCCAGTGCCGAGCGATATCCAGGCGCGTTGCGACCCACACATCGGCGTGCGCCTGCACATAATCGAGAAAGCGCGCCAGCGCTGCCGCACGGCCCGGCCGACCGACCAGGCGGCAATGCAGCCCCACCGAAAGCATCTTCGGCTGTGTCGCACCTTCGGCAAAGAGCACGTCGAAACTGTCCTTCAGATAACTGAAGAATTGATCGCCGGCATTGAAGCCTTGCGGCGTTGCGAAGCGCATATCGTTAGCGTCGAGCGTGTACGGCACGATCAATTGCGGCCCGTGCGGGCCCTCCACCCAGTACGGCAAATCGTCGGCATAGCTGTCGGCAGAATATACGAAGCCCTGCTCCTCCATGACGATATCCAGTGTGTGGGCCGAGCAGCGCCCCTGATAAAAGCCGAGCGGTCGTGTGCCGGTGATTTGCGCGTGCAGGCGAATGGCCTGAGCGATCTCCGCGGCTTCCTGCGGTCTGGCGAAGTCCTTGTACTCGATCCACTTGAGCCCGTGCGTGGCGATCTCCCAACCGGCCTCGTGCATGGACGCTATGATGTCGGGATGCCGCGCCAACGCGGTCGCGACGCCGAACACGGTGACCGGCATCTGCCGCTCGGTGAACAGCCGCCACAATCGCCAATAACCGGCGCGCGATCCATATTCGTAGATGCTCTCCATGTTCATATGGCGCTGTCCGGGCCAGGGCTGCGCACCGACGATTTCCGATAAAAATGCCTCCGAAGCGGCATCGCCGTGCAGGATGCAATTCTCGCCGCCCTCTTCGTAATTGATCACGAACTGCACCGCGATCCGCGCCCCCTTGGGCCATTTCGCATGCGGCGGCGTTCGGCCATAGCCGACCAGATCGCGCGGATAGTTTTCGAGGCTCATAAGGATCTCCCAGACGGCAACGATGACCGGCCGATCTACTATTATGTCTACAATGTTGTCAGCGGTTGCAAAACCGATCAAACATCGCCGCTGACGGCAAGGCCTAAGGTGATTCACTTCTCGATCCCTGCTCGTTTCGCTGTCATCCTAGGGCTTGTCCCAGGACCGAGGGTGCCACCTATTCAGGCATGAGACGCTGGCACCCTGGGTCCTACCCACCCCTGCCTTCGCAGGGGCAGGCAAGGGATTGGGATGACAGCCGAGGTTGCGGGGTCTGTGGAGACTGCTTGAATTAAATCTGCGACAACGAGAAGGGGGCGACGTGGACGCTATACTGATGGAATGGGGCGGACTGCTGCTCCGCTGGGTGCACATCATCACGGGCATCGCCTGGATCGGCTCGTCGTTCTATTTCATGCATCTCGACGCCACGCTGAAGGCCATCTCCGATATCCCCGCCGGCAAGGGTGGCGAGACCTGGGAGGTGCACGGCGGCGGCTTCTATCAGGTCCGCAAGTATCTGGTGGCGCCCGCGCGTTTGCCCGACGAACTGATCTGGCACAAATGGGAATCGTACTCGACCTGGATTTCCGGATTTTTCCTGCTGGTCTGGGTCTACTATCTCGGCGCCGATCTTTATCTGATCGATCCGGCGGTGCGCGCGTTGTCGCCAGCTGCGGCCGCTGCCATCGGCATCGGCAGCTTGATCGTGGGCTGGCTGGCCTACGACGCGCTTGTCAAATCACCGCTTGCAAAAAATCAGATTGCGCTGGCGGCGGTCGGCTTCGCCTTCGTCGTGGCGATGGCCTACATCTACCAGCAGATCTTCTCCGGTCGCGGCGCCCTGATCCATACCGGCGCGCTGATGGGCACCATCATGACCGGCAACGTGTTCATGAATATCATCCCCAACCAGAAGAAGGTCATTGCCGATCTGATCGCCGGCCGCGCGCCCAATCCCGACTTCGGCAAGCAGGCAAAAACGCGCTCGACGCACAACAACTACCTGACGTTACCCGTGCTGTTCATGATGATCTCCGGACACTATCCGCTGACGTTCACCTCGCCTTATGCCTGGGTGATGGTCGGCTTCGTGCTGGTTGCCGGCGCACTGGTGCGCCACTTCTACAACGAACGTCACGCGGGTCGTGGCAATCACTGGTGGACTTGGGGCGTAGCGGCTTTGGCGATGCTTGCCGTCGTGGCGATCAGCATGATTTCCAATCCGCAGGGCCGCGAGCGGCTCGGGCTTAAAGCCGTGCGCCAGCCGCGACTGGCGGCCACAACACAAGTACCCAAAGCCGTCGATGACATCATCACCTCGCGCTGCTCGATGTGCCATGCCGCCGAACCCGTCCAGCTCGGGATCGCTACTCCCCCCAAGGGCGTGCGCCTCGATACGCCAACGCACATTGCGCGCCAGGCACAGGCCATCCGCCTCCAGTCGGTGCTAACGAACGCCATGCCGCCCAACAACATCACGCAGATGACGCGCGACGAGCGGCGCGTGTTGGCGCAGTGGATCGCCCAGAAATGACAACTGCCGGCAAACGACACGACTATGGCGAGGCGATCAGTGCACGCATCGATGCGTTGGCCGCACTCAGTTGCGACCCGGGCAAGCTGACGCGGCTTTATCTTACGCCCTCGCATCGGCGCGCGGCCGATCTCGTGCTGCAGTGGATGCTCGAAGCCGGGATGACCGCGCGCGTCGACGTGGTGGGCAATGTTATCGGCCGCTATGAGGGCGCGTGGTCGGACGCCCCAGCGCTGTTGCTCGGCTCGCATATCGACACGGTGCGCGATGCCGGAAAATTCGACGGCAACCTCGGCGTGGTGACCGCTATCGCTGTCGTGGCCAAGCTGCAGGCAAGCGGCCAACGACTGCCGTTTGCCATCGAGGTCGTAGCCTTCGGCGACGAAGAAGGCGTGCGGTTCGCGAGTACGTTGGGTGGCTCGCGGGCATTGGCCGGCACATTCGATGCCGCACTGCTCGACGAAACCGATGTCGACGGGCAATCGCGGCGGCAGGCGCTGATCGCATTCGGGTGCGATCCGACGAAACTTGCCGCAGACGCACGCGACCCCACGCAGACCTTGGGGTATGTCGAAGTCCACATTGAACAGGGACCCGTGCTCGAAGCGAAGGATCTGCCCCTCGGCGTGGTAACGGCCATCAATGGCGCGAGGCGTGGCACGGTGACGATAGCGGGCGTGAGCGGACATGCCGGCACAGTGCCAATGTCGATGCGCCGCGATGCACTTGCTGCGGCCGCTGAGATGATCCTCGCCGTCGAACGTATTGGTGCAGGGAACAATGACAGCGTTGCAACGGTCGGACGCCTTGAGATCGCCAACGCCGGCACCAATACCGTTCCCGGCCAAGTTTCGTTCAGCCTCGACATCCGCAGCCCCGTCGACGCTCGACGCGAAGCAGCCGCAAAAAAGATTGAACGGGCCATCGCCGAAATTGCGACGCGCCGCCACGTCACAGCAGCGGTCGCCTATACCTACGAGGCACCGGCCGCCGCCTGCGATCGCGCCTTGTCGGCCAAACTCGGCGCAGCCATTGCGGCTCAGCAACTGCCGGTGTTGCACATGCCGAGCGGCGCCGGCCACGACGGCATGGCCTTTCGCGATAAGATCCCGTTCGCCATGCTGTTCGTGCGTTGCCGCGGCGGCATCAGTCACAATCCCGCTGAATTTGCCGATGTAGCCGACATCGACGCGGCGGCTCGCGTGCTAGAGCATTTCGTGTTGGCCTTGGCGCAGGACGCAAAATTAAGTTAGAAGGCTGTCGTTCCTGCGCCACAACAAGGCGCCGGATGGAGAAAGCCGATGCTGCGCCTGACCGAAATCAAGTTGCCTTTGGAACACGGGCCCGGTGCACTCGAAGCGGCCATTGCAGCCGACCTTGGACTTGCGCCGGGCGAATTGACGTCGTGCACCGTCTTCAAGCGCGGCTGGGACGCGCGCAAGAAAAGCGCAATTCTGCTGGTTTATGCTGTCGATATCGAGGTGGCCGACGAAGCTGCACTGTTGCAGCGCCGCGCCGGCGATCAACGCCTCAGGCCGACGCCCGACATGACGTATCGACCGGCTACGCGCGCGCCGGCGCAAATTCAAAAGCGCCCGGTGGTGATCGGCGCCGGGCCTTGCGGCTTGTTCGCTGCGCTGATCCTAGCCGAGATGGGTTTCCGGCCGCTCATCCTCGAACGCGGCAAGGTGGTGCGCGAACGCACCAAGGACACCTGGGGCCTGTGGCGGCGATCGGTCCTCAATCCAGAATCCAATGTGCAGTTCGGCGAGGGCGGCGCCGGCACATTTTCCGACGGCAAACTGTGGAGCGGCATCAAGGACCCGCATCATCTCGGCCGCAAGGTGCTGACCGAGTTCGTCGCGGCCGGCGCGCCGCCGGAAATCCTGGTCAATGCCAAGCCGCATATCGGCACGTTCCGTCTGGTGACGATGGTCGAAAGCCTGCGTGCCAAGATCGAAGCGCTCGGCGGCGAATATCGTTTCGGCGCGCGTGTCGACGCAATTGAAGTCGAGAGGGGTTCGGACGGTGCGCAGCGCGTGGCAGGCGTGACCCTCGCCGACGGCACGCACATCGCAACTGAGCATGTCGTGCTGGCCATCGGCCACAGTGCGCGTGACACGTTCGAGATGCTGCACGCGCGCGGCGTCACTCTCGAGCCGAAGCCGTTTTCGATCGGCGTGCGCATCGAGCATCCGCAATCAATCATCGACACCTGCCGCTACGGTAAGTTCGCCGGTAATGAAATCCTCGGCGCCGCCGATTACAAGATCGTCCATCACAGCAAGACCGGACGCTCGGTCTATAGCTTCTGCATGTGCCCGGGCGGCACGGTGGTAGCGGCGGCGAGCGAACCGGGCCGCGTGGTGACCAACGGCATGAGCCAGTATTCGCGTCGCGAGCGCAACGCCAACGCCGGTATCGTCGTCGGTATCACGCCGGCCGATTACCCCGGCGACGCGTTGGCCGGCATCGCCTTCCAGCGCCACTGGGAAGAGCGCGCGTTCGTGGCCGGCGGCAGCAATTATTTCGCGCCCGGACAACGTGTGGGTGATTTCCTGGCCGGGCGCGCATCGACATCATTGGGCAGCGTGGTGCCCTCCTACAAGCCGGGCGTGACGCCCGCCGATCTCGCTGACTGCCTGCCCGACTACGTGACGGCAGCAATCCGCGAGGCGCTGCCGGCGTTCGAGCGCCAACTGCCCGGATTTGCGATGGCTGACGCGGTCATGACCGGGGTCGAAACGCGCACGTCGTCGCCGCTGCGGATTGCGCGCGACGCTTCGTTGCAGAGCCTGAATACATCAGGCCTGTTTCCGGCCGGCGAGGGCGCAGGTTCTGCCGGCGGCATCCTCTCCGCTGGTGTCGACGGCATCCGGGTTGCAGAGGCCGTGGCGCGGGCAATGGCTGCATCGTGATGGATTTTGTTATACATCGGGATGGTGTATATTTTCGTTCACACAGCTCGCAATGACGGACAAACGGACTGGACGATGGGCGACAGATACGATCGTGAGCAGGAAGCGCGCCGCAAGCGCAACGGTCAGGTCATGCCGCCCGAGCCGATCCTGACGTGGGGCATCGGTGACGTATCTAAACTCGGCCACAACGGCGGGCCGCCGCTTGACGAAGAGCCCGGCTATCTCTGGCGCAAATACCGGTGGACCAAGGCCTACAACGAAGCCTGGAAGACGCCATCGATGGCGGTGCTGAAATTCCGCATGGCGCGCGCCGAGGCGGCGGGGCTCACCTATCACGAATATATGCTGGAGTTGCTCGACAGCGGGCGCCATTTGCAAAAGGAAGATGTCGAGAAGCGGCGCCGCGCGCCGGCTAAGCCGACTGAGTTGGGCGGACCGACACCCGGCGGTTATATCCCGCGCGGGCGTAAGGAATAGCGACCTGCGTCGATACGAGAGCTTGTAGGTTGTCAAGCTTTCGCGCGACCCAACACGACCGCTGAGATTGATACGTTGGGTCGCGGCCACAACGGCCTTGACCCAACCTACACGTCCTGCGCCGCCGGGCGAAACGATCGACCTCCGACTTCTCAATTCGTCCTGGCCGCGTCACCGCGGAGCGGTGGTCCGCGGCTGTCACAGCACCTGCATCAACTCGATGCGGTTGCCGAACGGGTCATCGACGAAAAACCGCGCGTAGCCTTCGATCGGCGCGTCCTCCGTCACACGATGGGAGGCGGCGATAAGGACAGCTCGAAGCGCGGCGAGATCATCGACGAGGAAGGCAGGATGGGCCTTGCGCGCTGGTCGAAAATCGGCCTCGACGCCGAGATGAACTACAACCGATCCACGCTGGAACCAGCAACCGCCGCGCCGTTCGAGCGCCTTAGGCTTGTCGATTTCGGCCAACCCCAGCGCTTCGCCATAGAACTTTCGCGCATCGGCCTCGCGCCCTGGTGGCATCGTCAGCAGAATGTGATCGATGGCCAGAATAGGCATGACATCGCCTCCGCTCAATACGTGGCGCGTCCGCCCGAAATGTCGAGCACTTGGCCCGTCGTGAACGAGCAATCGGCGGATGCTGCAAAGGCTGCCAGCGCTGCGATTTCCTCGACCGTCACAAAGCGCGCCCGCGGAATTTTCGACAGCATGTAGTCGATGTGTTGCTGCGTCATCTGATCGAAGATGGCCGTTTTCGCCGCTGCCGGCGCGATGGCGTTGACCGAGATGTCGTAGCTGGCGAGCTCCTTGCCGAGCGACTTGGTCAACCCGATCACCGCTGCCTTGGAGGCCGAATACGCCGAAGCGTTCGGATTGCCTTCCTTGCCGGCCACCGAAGCGATGTTGACGATGCGCCCATAGTTCTGCGCAATCATGCCCGGCACCAGCGCGCCGCAGCAGTTGAAGGGGCCCTCCACGTTGACGGCGAACACCCGCTGCCAATCGCCGAGCTTGAGTTCCCACACGGGACCGTTGGGTCCGGTGATGCCGGCGTTGTTGACGAGAATATCGACGCGACCGAACGCTTTCAATGTGGCCTCGCGCGCCGCCTGCACCGACGCGACCGCCGTCACATCGCATCCCACCGCCAGCACATTCTTGCCCAGTGCCGCGGCCGTTTTGTCGGCCAGCGCCTTGTCGTGGTCCCAGATCGCAACCTTGGCGCCGGACGCCAGGAAGCGCTCGGTGATGGCACGACCGATACCTTGCGCGCCGCCGGTGACGACCGCGATGCGGTTGCCGAGATCGATCGAATTGGCCATGTCGTGTTTTCCTCTGGAATGCTGTTTCAGACGCCAACGAGCAGTTGCCCACCATCGACCGTCAGCACGCTGCCGGTCATGAAACGCCCTGCGTCGGAGGCGAGCAACAGCAGGGGCCCGTCGAGATCGGGCAGGTTACCGAAGCGGCGCATAGGAATACGCGCCACCATTTTCTTGCCCGGTTCCGTTTCGGTGAACCCGGCGTTGATCTCGGTGGAAAAATAACCGGGCGCGATGGCATTGACGCGAATGCGGTCGCGCGCCAGCTCCAGCGCCATCGATCGGGTGAGGCTGAGGACGGCCGCCTTGGACGCGCAATAGGGCGCCAGCGTCTTGGCGTTCGCCGTGCCCATGATCGACGCGATATTGACGATCGATCCGCCTTGGCCACCCTTCGCCATGCGCTTCGCCGCCTCCTGCCCGACGGCGAATACGCCATCCAGATTGACGGCGAGCGTCTCGCGCCACTCTTCTGCGCTGACCTTCAGAAAACTCGACTGCGACGGCACGCCGGCATTGTTGATCAGGATGGTAACGGGGCCGAGTGCTGCTTCCGCCGCATCGAACGCCGCCGTGATCGAGGCGGCGTCGGTCACGTCCATCGCCACGGCATGGGCCTGGCCGCCCGCCCCCTTGATCCGAGTTGCAAGCATCTCCAGCCGATCGACGCGCCGTGCCGCCACGGCAACCTTGGCGCCTGCCGCCGCCAGCACGGTAGCGAAATGCTGCCCTAGCCCCGACGACGCGCCGGTCACCAGCGCCGTCTGTCCGACGAGTGAGAATTGATCGGTCATGCTCCCGCCTGCCTCCACCACGATTTTTTGAACTATTGGCCACGGTAGCCCGATCTTGGCAATCCCAGCGTCGGCACCATCGCCAGCTCGCTCTGGCATTTGCTGCGGTCGCCGGGTAAGAAATGCTTCGGCGCAACGCAACGAGCACAAAGCATCTCCGCATGATGATCGCCATTGATGGCCCGGCGGCGTCGGGCAAGGGAACGCTGGCGCGCCGGATCGCGGTGCATTTCAAGCTGGCGCATCTGGACACCGGCTCGCTCTATCGCGCCGTCGCCCGCGATATCAGACGTCACGGCGGCTCATTGGAAGACGCAGCCGAAGCGGCTGAGATGGCGCGCCAGCTCGATCCCGACACCCTGTCCGACCCCAGCCTGCGCGACCCAGGCGTCGGGGAAGCCGCCTCCGTGGTCGCCAAATTCCCCGAAGTCCGCCACGCCTTGCGCGAATTCCAACGCGATTTCGCGCAACAGAAGTCGGGTGCGGTCCTTGATGGTCGCGATATCGGCACGATCGTGCTGCCAGACGCCCACGTCAAGATTTTCGTCATCGCCGACTTGGATGTGCGCGCGCGTCGGCGCTACAACGAATTGATGGTGCGCGGTGAACCCGTGACTTTCGAGGGGGTGTTGGCCGCCATCAAGGGCCGCGACGACCGCGACATGAACCGCAGCACCTCGCCCATGAAGCCCGCCGCCGACGCCCACTTGCTCGACACCACTAAACTCGATATAGAAGCGGCGTTCGATGCTGCCGTCGACTTGATCGCGAGGAAGATCGGCCAACAAGGGTGCCCATAGGGCGCCCTAATCTTCGTTGGCAGGGCAACAAGCCCAATCACGGCAGACCACCGGCTCAAATACCGACGTCAGCTGGCCTTTGGGTCTGCATGTATTGCTGCGTGCGTCCTCCATTTAGAAGCGGCCGCCCGTTGCGATCCCTCATCTCATCTGTAGGTTGGGTCAAGCCTTCGCGCGACCCAACGTTTAGGTGCTTTTGCGGATGTTGGGTCGCCCCCGGATCAAGTGGCCGGGGTTGAGCCAACCTACATCCTGCCTCGCCAATCCCCTTAACCGCATCGCCTCGGACACTGTCCGCGGGCGTGCCCAACCAGTAATCAGGACACTGCATGACGACCCAATCCAGCAATCGAGAAATGAACCCGACGCGCGACGACTTCATGGCGCTGCTGACGGAGAGCTTTGAAAAAGACGACGTCTATGAAGGCTCAGTCGTCAAAGGCAAGATCGTCGCCATCGAGAAAGACATCGCCGTCATCGACGTCGGCATGAAGATGGAGGGCCGCGTCGCCCTCAAGGAATTTGCCGTCAACGGCAAGTCGGCTGATCTAAAGGTTGGCGACAGCGTCGAAGTCTATCTGGAACGCACCGAGAACGCCATGGGCGAAGCGGTGTTGTCGCGCGACAAGGCCCGCCGCGAAGAGAGCTGGATCAAACTCGAAAAGCAGTTCAACGACAAGGAAATCGTCACCGGTACCATCTTCAACAAGGTCAAGGGCGGCTTCACGGTCGATCTCGACGGTGCCGTGGCGTTCCTGCCGGGCAGCCAGGTCGACGTGCGCCCGGTGCGCGACATCGGTCCGCTGATGCACTCGCCGCAGCCCTTCAAGATCCTCAAGATGGATCGCCGCCGCGGCAACATCGTCGTCTCCCGTCGTGAGATCCTCGAAGCCACCCGCGCCGAACAGCGCACCGAAATCGTCGCCCGTCTCGCCGAAGGCCAGATCACCGACGGCCTCGTCAAGAACATCACCGACTACGGTGCCTTCGTCGACCTCGGCGGCATTGACGGCCTGCTGCACGTCACTGACATGGCCTGGCGCCGGGTTAACCACCCGAGCGAGATCGTCAACGTCGGCGATACCATCAAGGTGCAGATCATCCGCATCAATCCCGACACGCAGCGTATCTCGTTGGGCATGAAGCAGCTGCAGAACGATCCCTGGCAGGGCATCGGGGCGAAGTATCCGGTGCAGGGCAAGTTCACCGGCACGGTCACCAACATCGCCGACTACGGTGCGTTCGTCGAACTGGAACCGGGCGTCGAAGGTCTGATCCACGTCTCCGAAATGAGCTGGACCAAGAAGAACGTGCACCCGGGCAAGATCGTC
>JANXWC010000249.1 GCA_025351355.1 Hyphomicrobiaceae bacterium | reverse complement strand
TCATCATCGCGTGGTCTTGATTGTTATACTTGTGCATGCCGTTGCGGCCGACCAGATGCAGGCTCGGATAGGTTTCGGCGAGCTCGGCGCGGATCGTCTCGACATTGGCTTTGTAGCTGTCGTCGTAGACCGGATAGGCTTTTTTCTGCCGCACCACGCAACCGTCCATGACGTCTTTTTCATCAGCCAACCCGACGATCGCCAATTCCTTTTTCGCCAGCGCGATGAGCGCTGCATCCGAACTCTCCCACAGGCCATCGCCCTCGAAACAGAAGTACTCGAGGCCCAGGCATGACTGCGTATTGTTCGGGATCATTTCCGGTGACCACGAGCGGAAGTTCTGGATGCGTCCGACCGTGACGCTGGGTTCGTGGATGTAGATCCAATTATCCGGGAACAGATCGGCTTTTTCGACCACCAGCGCAACGGTCAGGAAATCGCGATAACGCAGCTTTTTGGCCGTGTCGACGCACTTGGGTTGCACTGCGAACGAATTGACGAGTTCAGTGATCGGCGCCGACGAGATGACGTTGTCCGCGGTGAACGTTTTGATTTCGCCGCTGCCGGTCTTGGCTGTGATGGTCCAGATCTTTGTCGCAGCATTATAGGCCAGCGTATCGAGCTTGGTGTCCATGTGGATGATGCCGCCCTGCGCGCGGGTCTTCGCCGCCGCCGCATCCCACATCATGCCGGGACCCTTGCGCGGATATTGGAAGCTCTCGATCAGCGTCTTGATCACTTCGCCGTCGTGCGCCTTGGTGCCGTCCTTGACACCCTTCGGCGCAATCGAATTCCGCAGTGCATTCGACATCGCACTCCACAGATCCAGACCCTTGATGCGCTGAGCCGCCCAGTCGGCCGAAATCTCGTCGCAGCTCATGCCCCACACTTTTTCGGTATAGGTCTTGAAGAAGATGGAGAATAAGCGTTCACCGAACTGGTTGGCGACCCACTCGTGGAAGGTCACCGGTTTTTCGTTCGGGAAGGCTTGCTTGTACATGAACGACAACACGCACAGGCCGCTCTCGATCACCCCGAGATTGCCAAGTGCTTCGAACGCCTTCAGTGGATAGGAATAGTACTTGCCGTCGTAATAAATGCGCGACAGCCGCGGCCGTTCGATGAAATCCTGCGGCAGGATCTCTTTCCACAGATCCACCACTTCCTTCGATTTGGAGAAGAAGCGGTGACCACCGATATCGAACAGAAAGTCCTTGTAATTGGCCGTGCGGCTGATACCGCCGACATACACTGGATCAGCTTCGATCACGGTCGTCGACACGCCGCGCTTACTGAGCAGATAACTCGAGGTAAGACCCGCAGGCCCGGCACCGATGACAAAAACGTTGGAGTGCGAAATCTCGGCAGCAGCCATGGAAACCTCTAGCAGCGAACGGTCTTGGCGTGCCGAACGGCGCGCGCATCGCGGTGAGCAGGCGACGCACGAGGTATAGTGTAGGAGTTGTAAAGATTGTGTTGCCGACCCGTGCGTTTGGTAACGGTTGCCACCGCAACGATATCTTTAGGTCGAGCGGAGTTAACGCCGCCTCAATAGGATCAGCTTACGGTCGGCGAAGCGAGGCGACCGCGAATTGACTGCGGTAGCGCCTGCGCGTCGTGCGCGCTGCCCGGAGACACATGACATGGCGATCTCACCGTCGATCGAGGCACGCGCGACATCGGTCGATTGGTCCAAGCTGCTGCAGTCGCGCCTGTTGTGGTGCATCGGCATCATCGCCTTTCTGGCGATAAGGGAGCTGTCGCAGAACTTCGGCAATTTACTGACCTCGCTGGGCGACACCGACGACGCGACGCGCCTTTATCAAGTCCGTCATCTGATGGCTACCGGCGCCTGGTTCGACATGACATTGCCGCGCCTGGGTGGCGACACGCCACTGATCTCGCACTGGTCGCGCCTGATCGATCTCCCGTTACTTGTGTTGCTCAAGTTTTTTGGCCTGTTTCTGGCACCTGAAACAGCGGAAGTGGCAACCCGAGTGATCTGGCCGTTGCTGGTGTTGCTCGTTTTCCTGCGCGTGCTCGTCCGCGCAGCCGACACACAAGGGGGCCCGATCGCTGCGGCCTTCGTGCTATTTCTCGGCGTCACTTGCATGGCCGGACTGTTTCAATTCCGCATCGGGCGCATCGATCACCACAACGGCATGATCATGGGCTCCATCGGCGGATTGCTCCTGCTGCTCAACGCCCGCCGGAAGCCGAGCGATGGCTATCTGGCCGGCGTCTTGATCGGGATCGGGCTCGGCATCGGCTATGAGCCGCTGGCGTTTCTGTTGCCCGCGCTAGGCTTGATGGCACTGATTGCAGTCGGCAATCTCGATTGGCTCGCCGGCGTGCGCAACATGGCCGTGGCTTTACTGGCAACCTTTTCCATTATTTTCCTCGCAACGATTGCGCCGTCGGTGTGGTTCAGCGCGCGCTGTGATGCGCTTTCGCTTAACATGATCGCGTTGACAGCCGGTGGTGCGATCGGATTGGCGATCGTCGATGCTCATGGCCGCGGTTGGAGCCTCGTGCAGCGCGTGGCCGTTCTTGCGGCATCGGGCGCAGCCGGCCTGCTTGCCTATGGCGCACTGGATCCGCGGTGCCTTGCGGGTCCGTTCGGCCAGATCGATCCCCGCATCAACGCCGTCTGGCTGGATCATGTCGTGGAAACAAAATCCGTATTCACATTCTTCGCAGCTAACCCCGCCGCCGTCGCCTCTTACATGGCCTCTGTAGCGCTCGGCATCTATGCGGCATTCCAACGTTGGCGCCGCTTGCGGACACCGGAGACGTTGCTGCTGCTTGGCCTGATGCTGCTGGTCACCCCGACGGGCCTGTGGATGGTCAAGCTGATGCCCTACACCAGCTGGATTGCCGTGTTCTGCACCGCCCTGTCGATCGGCGATCTCGGCGCCACCACCAATCTTACGGCTCTCAGTCGCCAGCTGGTCGCGGCGCTGTTGGCCAATCAGTGGACCTTTGCCATCATGGCGGCACCGGTACTCGGCGCCGTCGGCATACCGAACGCAACACTCGATAGCGGCATGGGGCTCGGCGATGCCTCGTGCATGACCACGCCCGCCATTCGTTCGCTCGCGGCATTGCCAAAAGGCCTTTTCGTCGGTTCCGTAGATTTCGGATCATATATCGTCGCCCTCACACCGCACGATGCGTTGGCAGCACCCTATCATCGCATCGACAAGGCAATTCTGGACGACCTCGCGATTCTTGCGGCGACACCAGCCGACGCCAAGCCGATGCTCGGGAAGGTGCACGCGGACTATATAGTGCTGTGTCTACCGAAGCTTGATGCCAAGGCGGGAGCGACCATTACTGCCGACACGGCGCCCCCGAGCCTCGAAGGCCGCCTGAAGGCCGGGTTGACGATCGACTTTCTCGATCCGATTGCCACCTCCGGCCCCGCTGAGTTGGGCGTCTGGCGAGTGCGACACTGACATATCCGTCACGGCTTCGTGATCGGCGCCATGAAACTTTAAATCTTACGACCGCGTATCTGATCTAGCTCAGAACGAGCGGTGCAAAGATATAGAGTTGGAGACGTAAATGATCACCATCAAAGCAGGCCGGGCGTTGTCGTTCGCCGCCTTGGCGCTTGCCGCAGGCATGGCAACATCAACTTTCGCCCCCATCGCCATGGCCGCAGAAAAGGCCGTGACAGTCGGCGGCGCTCCGATGTATCCGTCCAAAAACATCATCCAAAATGCGGTCAATTCGAAGGATCACACGACGCTGGTGGCGGCCGTGAAGGCTGCGGGGCTGGTCGAGACCTTATCGGGCAAGGGCCCATTCATGGTCTTCGCTCCGACCAACGCGGCGTTCGCGAAACTTCCTGCCGGAACTGTCGATAATCTCCTGAAACCCGAAAACAAGGCTCAACTTGTCAAAGTGTTGACGTCGCATGTCGTGGGCAAAGCGGTGTTGTCGGGTGCGATCGCCAAGATGGTTGCAGATGATAAGGGCGCCCATCCTGTCAAGACACTGAGCGGCGCGACCTTGATCGTGAAAAAAGACAGCGCCGGTCATCTGACATTGACGGACGAAAACGGCGGCGTCGCAACCGTTACGATCCCCGACGTGAAGCAATCCAACGGCGTCATTCACGTCGTCGACGCGGTCCTGTTGCCGAAATAATCAGACCCCTGCGGCAGCGCCAGCATTTCACTATGATGATCGGTTATTCTCACAGTCTCCCCTGCTGTGAGAACCAAGTCAGGATCGCTTCTCATGCAAACGTTTGCTGTGACGGTTCTAATGCTTGCGGTCATCTGCGCTGCCGCAGGGCCATTGTCCGCCTTCGATTTGAAAACACATTTGAGCCAACAGAGCGATGAACGGGGCTGACTGCGTCACGAGCATGATCATTGCCGCCGTCGCTTGCGCGATCATTGCCGCCGTCGCTTGCGCGATCATTGCCGCCGTCGCTTGCGCGATCATTGATGCCGTCGCTTGCGCGATCATTGATGCCGTCGCTTGCGCGATCATTGATGCCGTCGCTTGCGCGATCATTGATGCCGTCGCTTGCGC
>JANXWC010000247.1 GCA_025351355.1 Hyphomicrobiaceae bacterium | reverse complement strand
ATCGGCCTCAATCTCATCGCCAACGTGACCCCGGACGACCGGCATCTTGTCGCGAGCGGAATCGTCGGTGCGTTCAAAAGCATCTGGCGCGACTCGTGGGGGCCGCGTCTCGAATACATTCTCTACAACGCCATCGCCGCGTTGCTCGACTGTCCGAACACTTCCCTTCTCGGCGTGCACCGGATGCTCACCGACGCCGATTATCGCCGCCGCATCGTGGCGAAGGTGCGCGACCCGTTTGTGCGCGCATTCTGGACGGACGAATACGAGCAATACGACCCACGCTTCCAACGCGAGGCCATCGCGCCGATTCAAAACAAGCTCGGGCAATTCCTGCTCAACCCCGTTGTCCGAAACATTCTCGGCCAGGTGCGCACGAAAGTGAGCATCCCGTTTATGATGAACACGGGCCGCATTTTCATCGCGAATCTCTCGAAAGGAAAACTCGGCGCGGACAAGGCGAACCTTCTAGGCAGCCTGCTCACCACGCAGTTCCAACTTGGCGCGATGGCTCGTGTGAATCAGCCCGAGGCCGAGCGGCGCGACTTCTTTTTGTTCCTCGACGAATTCCACAACTTCACCACCGACGCCTTCACTTCCATTCTTTCCGAGGCGCGCAAATACCGCCTCTGTCTCGCACTCGCACACCAATACATCGAGCAGGTGCCGCTCCCGGTGCGCAGTGCAGTCTTTGGCAACGTCGGCTCCCTCATTTCCTTCCGTGTCGGCAATGCCGATGCCGAGGTCTTGCAGCGTGAATTCGGCAAGAGCTATGCGCAGGAAACTTTCGTCGGTCTTGACCGCTTTGAGATCATTGCGCGTCTCTCTTCGGACGGCCAGACCCGCGAGGCTGTTCGTGCGCAAACCCTGCCGCCTATTGAGCACCAAGTCGGCAGACGTGAGAAGCTCATCGCTCGCTCACGCGAGAAATACGCCGCCAATCGCGGGGACGTGGAATCAAAAATCAACCGCTGGATGGAACCGCGCACTCTATGCCTGAGAATTCAGAACGGCAGGATACCGTTTCTACCCGCACGGCTTTGAAAAATATCCATTCTTGGAACAATTCACCCGCGCCAGCGACTGCATTGCTTCCGCCTAATTCCAAGGGTTCCTTTATGTCGCCTGCATCGGATTGGTTGATTTTAAGCCGCACTCAGTAACCCGGCACACAAATTGCCAGGCGGGTTTTGTTGCAAAGCTGATTATCCTGCCCCGAACCATAAAGATGGGTGGCAGGTGTTGGCGATGCGGCTGCAAAATGTTAAGATATGCTTATGCGGGTCGCTTAATAGCAAAGGCATTCACCTTATTCGTGAAGGATGTGTGGTGCAATTCCCACCCCGCATACAATATGAAATCATTACTCCTAAGCTGTAAACGTTTCGAGTCCCGGATTGTGTCTCTTGGAAATAGGCCAAAAACGTTGATTTCGGAACCAATCTCTCAGCCTAAATATCAAGCGGGCAAATGCATTGTGGTATTGATTACCATGGAAAGGGGTGATGACCCGCCATCTAGCGCGAGGACGCTGGAGGATGAAATTAGAATTTTCAGCATAGATACTGGCATCTCTACCATTGTGATATTCCCGTTTGCTCATCTCTCGAATAACCTCGCCTCAAGCGAGTGCGCTCTGAATTTTCTCGACGTGCTCACGAAATCGCTGGCTGATTTTACTGTTGAGCGAGTTCATTTCGGCTCAGATAAGTCTCTTCTGTTGGATGTTCATGGGCACAGGGGCAACATCCGATTCAGACAGTTTTAGAGTTTATGAAGCAGGTCGGCTCCAATCTCTAAGCGGGCTTTCGCGGAGTCATGCGCGAGGATAACCAGTCCCCGCGCTTAAATCCGACGCGGTGATACTTGGCCTGATATAAAACGTCGGGCAACAACGACTATGACCAGCGGCTCGCTGTTCTTTATATCCAACCCGACCGAATCCCTGAACCGCGCCAAGCTCACTTCGACGCTCGGCGCGGACTCCACGCCGTAGTGGCTGCCCGCGACGCCTCGCGAAGGCCCGTAGAAGCCGGGCTTCACGGGTTGGAGGGCTTTGGATTTGCTCGAGCGTTCGACTTCATAAAGAGCAAGAGCGCCGCACAGATTGCGGCTCGCAATCCTGATGTGCATCCAGCAACTCGCCGCCCTCACCGCCACGG
>JANXWC010000229.1 GCA_025351355.1 Hyphomicrobiaceae bacterium | reverse complement strand
TGATCACCTGGAGTAATTCGCAGAATGACATAGTCGAGTGTTGGATCCTGTTCGAGCGGTACCGGCTCGATGCGAAAGCTCGCTGCGGCGTCGGTCACATGATCGAGCCACAGTTCGAGGCTCAGGTTGGTCGCGGAATTCGGGTGCGACATACAGTGATGGTTGGATAATATCTTATCCAGCGCGATCAGCGTTGCCGTACATTGGTAGGTCTTTCGCGCACCATTGCTCTCAGTGAATGATATCCAAAGCATCCCGACATTGCGGGCCAAGGTGCGGATGGGTTCATCCGGGCGGAAATCGGCAAGACGCTCGATTGTCGCCATGTGGGCGCGGCGCGCACTGGTGGTACCCTGCAAAGCGAGGGCGGCCTGATCCAGAAGAGCCGCAACTTCGGACAGCGGCGTGGCCGCGAGTCGCGTGCCGGTATCGGACTTGGCTATCGCATTTATCACCAGGGCGGCGGCGACACACGTGACACTCCAGCGCAGCATGCATGTCTCCTCGAAGTGTTGCACTTCGAGAAAAGCAGTCAAGGTCGCAACGCTGAAAGCTTGCGGGATGCCAGCCTGAATGTTGAACCGGAGCCCGTCATGCTGACTTGTTGACGGACGCGATCGATCAGTATGTCTCTCCGGGAGACAGGTCGGGAGTACTGGATGCAACGCGCCTTAACGATGATCGGTCTGATTGCGGTGACCGTGTTGATTGCAGCGTCGGCGACGATGAACTACCTGTTTGCGACCTCGCTCGGGCGTACCGTTCTGGAAGGACAGGTGCTCGGTGTTGTCAGCGTGGCAGTCGACATCCTTAAAGCTGTACTCGCGGTCTTCGTTGCTGCTGGTGCACGCGATGGTCGGCGCGCATTCGTCGTTATAGGCAGCGCAGCTTTTCTGCTGTTCAGCATGGCGTCCATGCTGGCAGCGGCCGGTTTTACCGCGCACGCACGCGGCGCGGCGACCGGATCGCGTGCGACTTTGGCGGCGCGGTTGCAGCGGGCCGAACTGGATGTTGTGAACCTTCAGGCAAAGCTGGCAGCAATTCCCGTGCGACGGGCAGCGAGCATTGTCGAGGACGCGTTCAATACGGCAATGCTGGATCGCCGTTGGCGGCAGTCGAAGGAATGCACGGCAGCAACGACGGCCGCGCAAAGTGAATTTTGCAGCGGTTATTTCCGGATCAGGGCCGAGCTGACCGCAGCACGGGAAATGCTTCGGCTGGAGGCTGAGATTGTCAGGCACCGCGCCGAGATTGATCGATTGACCGCGGACGGCGCCTTAGCCCTGGCCGACCCGCAGGCACACCTCATTGCCGAGATGTTGGGAGTGAGCGAAGACACGGTGCAAAGGTTGCTGATGACGTTCGTCGCCCTAGTCGTAGAAGTATCGTCGGGCCTCGGCTTCTACCTTGCGACGGGCCATCGCAGCCGGCCTACGATCACTGTGTCAGATACGTCACGGCCTTTGGCTCCGGCTGGAGAGAAGACACACCCAAGTGAGACGTCACCATCGCCGATCGTCGTCGCGGCTCCGATTGAACCGGAGCAGGTCCGACGACGGAACCGTCTGCGGTCACCTGCGGATGAACCGGCTGTACGCCTCGGACGATCTGCAACCATTTCGCAAATGTCCGCCGAAAAACCGACGAACCAGTTCTAAATCTGGTTTCAGAAAGCATTGTCGTGCGCTAGCACGACACCGAATCTGATCCCAGAGCATCGGATTGTGCGCCACGGTATGGTTACTGGTCACCATCATCGTCGTCGTCGCTATCCGGTCTGGGCGGCGACCGGGCAAGCCGGTCGAGGGCGTCGTCGCGGAAACGCTCTTCTGAGCGCTTACCAGCCAGATATCGGAACATGTCTTGTTGCCGTGCGGTGAGGCCATCGAACTGGACGAGCCGAGCCTGTTGCTTGACCAACTTCGGTTCTGCCGAAAGATGCTCGATAAGTACGTCGCGAACGTAGCTGATACCGTTGGTGGTCATGCCCATCATGCGGCCGGTGATGATGGGGGCGATGCCGTTTCGCTCTTCAAACCAGTCGCCGATGATAAGTCGGTATCCGATTGTCTGGTTCTGCGTTACGGAGAGGAATTGTGGCGTGTTCCTATAGAAGGTGACGACGCCTTGATGATCGTATTCGGTCGGATCCTTCATCTCATTCTTTTTTTTTCGCGTGAGACCACCATCGATATTGCCGAGATACTCCTCAAAGCCGAACAATCCCTCTGATGGCTCGGTGATGATCATGGCTCTGACCGTAAACCGGTCGTGGTACAGAAAGGCGGTGTGATAGACGAGATAACTACCAACGATGGTGACGGGGGCGCTTGCTCCCGGTGAAATGACGGCGTCGACAAATCGGTCCACAGAGGTGTTCGAACCGGCAAACGGCTGGGCAAGCCTACGCCCTTGGCGCGTCCGCTCGAAGAAGTGGTAGAGCCTATAGAGATCATCGACACTGTCGAGACCGCGTTCCGGATCGCTGGCGAATTTGCGCAGGGTCTCGTAGCTGGTGTCGAGTTGCAGTCCGATCTCCGCCACGTTGCGATGCAGCGTTTTAAGGGATGTTTGCTGTGACGCAATTTCGAGCAGTTTTTTAATGTGTGTCCGCAATTTTACCGTCCCCATGCGGGGTGGCACGGGAATGATCGAGGGTACGCTCACGGCAGCAGTTTGCGGCGGTCCATCTTCAGACTGCGACATGCCGTTCTCCCAAATCTCACAGGATTGTTGTTGCTGATCGTGTTCACGCAACGTGGTCCGACACGGCCAAGATGTGGGACGATGCGGACAAAAGTGTGACGCAAGAGGTCGGCCGGTGGCGTTTCGCGCCGCGTCAACGGCTTACTTGAGCGCATCGTCGGCACTGCAGAAGCCCCCGAAATAGGTCATAATTTTCTCAATCGATGGCTCAGTGCGACACGTTTGTACCGCAATAAGCCTCGAGAGGAGAAAATAACCAAAGGAGACTCTGCATGGGTCCAATGGACCGCGATCCAATCACGGACGACTGCATCCGACGGGATGGCCGCAAGGCCGGCCAGTCGAAGCGCAAAAACCCCGACCCCCGCAACATCATGAAGTCGATCCGCTTCTCGGTCGGGCATGAAGAACGCGCCGATACGTTGATCTCGAAGCACGGCTATCGATGCCAAGCGGACATGTATGCCGACGCCATCGCAGCGCTGAGCTACTTGCTCGGCGACACCCCGCCGCCGGCGTTTGCCCGCATCACTCACAAGTAGGCAGACGGCAACACGGAGGCATCAGCGACGTCTTGCGGCGCTTCTGCTGGCGCCGCGAGACTGTCCTGATTCAAAGCAGCAACTAACGGCATGCCTAAAAAGGATACAGAGAGGAAACAGATGCTCGTTCATTACCATGACACCGCCCTTTCCAGAAGCGCACGGATGGCGGTCGTTTGGCCGGGCTACCAGGCCGAGACCTCTACCACGCTGCGGGCAAGCGCTGCCCTCATTGCAACGATCGACAGGTTGGCCGCGCGCGACGGCATTGCGTATGGCACTCTGCTCTCGCGTGCGGTCGAGGCCTACAAGCTGTTCCCGACGCTTGGCTCCAACGGTATCGACAACCCACATCGCGTCACATTTTTCGTGGGCGCGGTACTGATCGACGAAATCGCAGCGTTGATTTGGATCGACAACATCGACCGTGCTGAATTTCTGCATCGGGCGGTTGCAGCATTTCAGGTGATGTACCTCGGCCCTGACTATCGTCCGGCAGCATAGCCAATCGGACTACCTTGGCTGCCTTCACAAATTTGCACTCCCTTGCCTCTCCGATTTCCCAGGTCGGAAAGCCGGACAGGCCCATCTGATGGTGATGACGATGGACAGCAAGTCTTACACACGTATTCAAAAACCGACGACAGACATTGATCAGGCGATGGGTAGGGTCAACTCTTCAAGCTTGCCGCAGCATGCACCGCATTGCGAATTCGATCCACACAGCTATTCCGCCGAGACCCTAAGTATGGTGTTGCGGCGACTTGGCG
>JANXWC010000199.1 GCA_025351355.1 Hyphomicrobiaceae bacterium | reverse complement strand
GCATATTGACCCGGGGGCCTATAAAACTCGCATGGGAGCTGTCCCTGACCGGAGCCGTGGTTCCGGACATATGGCGCCCACCTTACAATTGTAGGGACCACGCGGGATCAAAAGCCGGTACGGCCATCGCGGCTCTGCACTCTATCTGTTTCCGGTCCGCGCTGATGTCGGCATCACTATCTTATCATCGCTTTGCCTGATCTCTGGTGTCTGCTTAAAGTCGTCTGCAAAGACATCAACAGAGCGGATGACATTGTATGGCCCACGGCACATCGCACAATCCGTATGAAACCGGCCTCGACCGAAACGCCGCCAATTTCCAGGCGTTGACGCCGCTGAGTTTTCTCGAACGTACGGCCGCCACCTATCCCAATCAGCTGGCAGTTATCCATGGTGCGCTGAGGCGAAATTATCGGCAGCTTTATGCCCGCACTCGGCAGCTTGCCGCCGCGCTGAAGATCGTCGGTATCGGTCCGGGCGATACCGTATCCGCAATGCTTGCGAACACGCCGGAGATGCTGGAAGCGCACTACGGTGTGCCGATGACGGGTGCAACGCTGCATACGATTAACACACGCCTCGACGCGCAGATTATTGCCTTCCAGCTCGATCATGCCGACTGCAAAGTGCTGTTGACCGACCGCGAATTTGCACCCGTCATGCGCGAGGCACTGGCGCTGGCCAAGGTGCGTCCTCGGATTATTGATATCGACGACGCGCAGTTCCCGCAGTCGGGTGATTTGCTTGGGGCGATCGATTACGAGCGCTTCATCGCGACCGGCGATCCCGAGCACGTGTGGCGTTGGCCGGCCGACGAATGGGAGGCGATCGCACTAGGCTATACATCGGGCACCACGGGCAACCCGAAGGGTGTGGTGACGCATCATCGCGGCGCCTACCTGATGTGTTACGCCAATGTACTGGCGGCGGGATTGCCGAAGCATCCGGTGTATCTGTGGACGCTGCCGATGTTTCATTGCAACGGCTGGTGTTTTCCGTGGACCGTCACGGCGGCGGCCGGCACGCATGTGTGCCTGCGCTGGGTGCGTGCGAAGCTGGTGATCGATGCCATCGTGGACCACAAGGTGACGCACATGTGCGGCGCGCCGATCGTGATGTCGACGTTGCTCAATGCACAGCCAGGCGAGAAGCGCGAGATCACGCACAAAGTGGATTTTATTACGGCTGGTGCGCCACCGCCGGCAGCCGTGCTCGGCCAGATGGCGGCGGCCGGTTTCAACGTCACGCACGTCTATGGGTTGACCGAGACCTACGGACCATCGGTCGCCAATGAGTGGCACGCGGAATGGAATGCCTTGCCGCCCGACGAACAGGCGACGCTGAAATCGCGCCAGGGCGTGCGTTATGCGGCGCTGGAACAACTGGCGGTTCTCGATCCGGAGACAATGGCGCCGGTACCAGCCGACGGCACCACGCTGGGCGAAGTGATGATGCGCGGCAACATCGTGATGAAAGGCTATCTCAAGAACGAAGCGGCGACCGAAGATGCATTCGCCGGCGGCTGGTTCCACTCCGGCGATCTCGGCGTGCGCTATCCGGACGGCTACATTCAGCTCAAGGACCGCTCGAAGGACATCATCATTTCCGGCGGCGAGAACATCTCGTCGATCGAAGTCGAGGACGTCCTCTACATGCATCCGGCGGTGGCCTACGCAGCGGTTGTCGCCAAGCCGGACGACAAGTGGGGCGAGACGCCGTGCGCGTTTATCGAGTTGAAGGCGGGCGTACCCGCGCCGACGAAAGAAGAATTGATCGCCTTCTGTCGTGAGCGGCTCGCGGGCTACAAGACGCCGCGCCACGTGGTGTTTCGCGAAATTCCAAAGACCAGCACCGGCAAGATCCAGAAATTCAAGCTGCGTGACATGGCGAAGGAAGCGTGAGTTGTTGCCGGCGTCGCAAGTCCATCGTCTTTTGGCACGCAACATTTTCTTCATATTTAAGGCGGAAGACTGCTCGCAAGGGTAACTAGCCAGGAGTACGCGGCTTGGCGATCGCACGGTGGGTTCGACAACTGATTGTAGTATGTGCGGCAATCGTTGCGATATTGCACGTGCCGCCTGCCGTCGCCGCTTCTGGCTGCCCGGCAGTGCCGCCAGCGGTGGTCAGCCTGGATGTGCCGCGATTTTACAGCGACGAGGCCGGCACGGTAGTCGATGCCGCGTTGAAGGCGTCGCACGCGAAGGCCGTAGAACCGTTGACGCAATTCCTGCGCGAGGTGGTGTCGGATGCCGATCATGCCTACACGCGCAGCACGGCAAAATCACAAGCCGAAGCCGCCGAATGCGCCCTCACCTGGCTGCAAACGTGGGCTGCGCAGGGGGCTTGGCTCGGCACCATGTCGACCAAGCAGGCTGAATATCAGCGAAAGTGGGATCTGGCCGGCGCGGCGCTGGCGTACCTGAAGGTGCGACCGTTCGCCCGACCCGATCAGCGTCAGGTGATCGAGCCGTGGCTGCAACGCTTCGCCGACACCGCCCGCGCGTTCTTCGATGATCCCACGCACAAGCGCAACAATCACTGGTACTGGCTCGGTCTCGGCGAGATGGCGGTGGGGCTGGGAACGGACAGCCCGCGGCATGTGGATGTGGCGCGGGGCATCATGCAGGATGCCGCCCGCGACATCGCTGCCAATGGCACGCTGCCGGAGGAGATGGCGCGCGGCCAGCGGGCGCTGTTTTATCACGTGTTTTCTGTCGTGCCGCTGGTGCTGATGGCCGAAATGGCAACCAAGCGCGGCGAGGATTGGTACGCGCTCGGCAATGGTGCTGTGCACCGTCTGGTGCAGGTTTCAGCGTCGGGGTTGGCCAACCCGGAAACCTTCGATCGCCTCGCCTCGGTGCCGCAGGAGCGGCCGATCAACACGCGTGCCGGCTGGCTGCAGGTTTATCAGCGGCGGTTCCCAGGTAGGCTGACGCAGTCGTTGCCCGAGGTGGCCGAAGGACATCGCTGGCTCGGCGGCAGCGTGACCGTGCTGCTGGCGGCGCTGGCGAGGTAAAGATTCGATCACACCATCCGCGGTCCTTATACTCCGAGCGTGGGGTGAAATTAATGGGCGAGGCATTTTGTGAGTGATGGAGCGGTATCGCAAGGGTTCACTCGGGCTGAGGTGTTGGCGATGGAGCTGGCGGCGGCGCGGGCATGGCCGGCAGTAGCGACTGTCGATATCGACGGTTGGACCTGTCGCTGCTCGGGCGGTGGCACGCGGCGTGCCAACTCGGTGCTGCCACTGACGTTTGCGGGTGCTGATGCAGACGTCGCCATCGCTCGCGTCGAAGCGCTGTATGCGGCGCGCGGTCAGCGCGCCTATTTCCAGGTCAGCGCAATTGCCGCGCCCGCTGATCTTGATGACCGGTTGGCGCGCCGCGGCTATGCCTTCGAAGAGCCGGTGCTGCTGCTCGCAAAAGATCTAATTCGTGGCGCGGCGTTGAAAACAGACGAAGTCGAGGTTTCCGCCGAGCCGTCGGCCGCATGGCTTGAAGTCTATGCCGCGACGATCGATGCGGCGCGGCGGGATGCTTTGGCTGCCACGCTGGCGCGCGTGCCGGACAAGCGCGGCTTCTTAGTCGTCCGTCGAGACGGCCTGGCGTTGGCGAGTGCACTGTGTGTCATCTCGCCCGATGGTGTCGCCATCGTTGAATGCGTGGCGACCGACGCTGCGCGCCGCCGCTCGGGCGCTGCCCAATTGGTGATGACGGCGCTCGAAAGCTGGGCCGCCACCAACGGGGCTGGTATCGCCGCGCTGCAGGTCGTGGAAACCAACACTGCCGCGCGCGCCCTCTACGACGGCCGCGGCTATCGACCGGCCGGGCGCTATCATTATCGGTGGCGAGAAGTGCAGGCAGTAGGTCGTAGGCCATAGGTATTACTTGGCGCTGCTGATCGTCGGTTTCCAATCGTCGGCATGCATGGCGATGCTGGCGCGACGGAAGCCCAGTTGCTGCTGTGAATACCATGGCAATGTGCGCGTGAATGTGATGGGTGCAGGATCGCCATGCGTGAACAAGCGATCGATGAAGGACGATGGTGGCGCCGCGGCAGTCGCCAGTTTCAGCGTGAAGCGGAAATTGCCGGCGTCCTGCGCGATATGCGGCAGCGGGTTGCCCTGCGGATAAAAGCGGATCGTGTCGGAGGCACTGGCGCGGCCGGCGATGCTGAGCGGCACGAAGGCGCGATTGGCGGTGTCGCTGTTTTTTTGATGCTCGCCGAGGTAGGCGCTGTAGAAGCTTTTGCTTTTGGGATCGGCCTTGTCGGCGAGGTTTTCGACCTCCAGTTCCATCGATAGCACAGTGCCGGACCGTGCGCCGTCGTTGGAGATGGTGATCGGAATCGCGAATACTTCAAGCGTGCCACCGTCATCATGCCCGTATTGCAAAACCGGCGGTACGTAGATGCTGAGGCGCGGCTGTTTCATCACGGTTTCGTAAAAGCTGACGCCGGAGAACGCGAAAGCAAACGCCGATACCAGCGTTGCCAGCCGGTTGCCGCGCGTTGCCATCCGCGCAATGCTGGGAAATCCGGCGATGCCCGTCAGTCCAGATTCAGTTGGCATCGTCATCGCAGCCTCCCCGCACAACTGTTGTCGTTGCGAGACCGGTAGTTCGCGTTTGCGGCGGCGCCGTGGCCGGTAAATGACGCGCAAGTTCGATTATTGCACGACATCGATGGCGACGCGGGCGATGCCGGGGCCGGTCATGTCGATCTGCTGGGCGGCAGCTTCGGACAGGTCGATGACGCGGCCGGCTTTGAAGGGACCGCGATCGTTGATGCGGACGATCGTGCTGCGGCCGTTGGCGAGGTTGGTGACGCGGACGCGCGTGCCCAGTGGCAGCGTCTTGTGGGCGGCGGTCATGCCGTGGCGGTCGAAGCGTTCGCCCGACGACGTCTGCTGCTCCTGCCAGTAAAAAGAAGCAAGTCCGCTCAACTCATGCGCATAGCCTGTCAGCGGTTTCAGCTGCGGCGGCGGTGTTTTCTGACGCGGCGTGAAAGCAGCACGGGTGAAGAGTTCGCTCTGTGGTGCGGCGGGGATGACGACGGTGCGCCAGGCGCGCCCGGGGGCAGCGCCGGCAGATGCTGCCGGCAATGCGGTTTTGGAGCGCTGTGCAAGCACAGGCCGGGGTGCCGGTGCCGTTGGGCTGGTTGCTGGCGAGGACGCGAATTGTTTCAGGAACCAGTCATCCTCCGCGTGCAGACACGACAGCGGTGACGTCAGCAAGGCTGTAACCAGCAGCAGGCGGAATGGATGCACGTCGGTCCCCGGCGTCAAATCGAGTGCCAGCGTTGACGCTGATTCGCGTCGCGAACAAGGCAACTACGTGGCGAAGTAGGGAGGCACAGAAGTTGCGACTTTATCGGTTCAGATCTCCACGTCGCACCAGAGTGCGGCGTGGTCGGAGGAGGCATGGCTGGCGTCGGTGATCTCGGGATAGACGTCCCACAGCTTGCCGTTCTTGCCGCCCCACACGCCGCGCCGCCAGATGCCGCCCTGGCTCATGCGCGAATACAGCTTCGGCGACAGCAGGATGTAGTCGATCTTGTCGCCGGCGTGGCCATCCTTGAAGGTGCCAGGACGGCCGCCGTCGTCGAACGAGGGATGCGTGCTCGCATCTTTGAGGTCGGTGTCGCGCAGCAGCGGCGCGACGGTGTCTGAATCGGGGCTGTCATTGAAATCGCCCAGCACGCAGATGTATTCGGCGCCTTCCTGCTTGAGCCGTTCGTAGATGGTGCGCACTGTTTCTGCCTGCAGCCAGCGGCGCGCGTCGGACGCATCCTTGACACCGTAGCCGCGGCTCTTGAAGTGATTGACGAGCACCCACACGGTCAACCCGCCGGGCGTCCAGATGGCGAACTCCGGACAATCGCGGCTGAACACGCGAGTGCCTGAGGGGCCACGGTCATCGACATGGCTGCGCATCCAGCCGATCTTGTAATCCTGCTTGGTCATCAGCCCGACGTCGATGCCGCGCGTATCGTTGCCGTCGATCAGCATCGCTTCCTCGTAGGGTGTGCCGGCGACCGAGGGCAGCAGCTTCTGCGAGAATTCCAGCAGCGCCGCGCGCCCCTCGCACTCGCAAACGCTGAGGATGTCGGCGTTGAGGTCGCGCACCACCTGCGCGGTGTTGCGGGTGGCCGTTTCGTTGACGAGTTCGGTTTTCATTTCGACCCAGCCGGTCCAGTCCGAGCGGCCCTTGGCGACGATCTCGGGACCGCCGCCCATACGGGCCCGCTTGAGGAGTTGGCCGCGGTTCTGGCGCAGTACGACGAACGGACCGCCGTCGTCCTTCTTGTCGATGCCGAGCGCTTTCATCAGCGCGACCATGCGCGATTTGTCGGCCTGGCTGTAGACGGAGTTTTCGAACAGCTCGTTGATCTCGGCAAAGCGATCGATGGTCGGCTTGCCTTCCTGCCAGGTATCGAGGTTGAGCGCCTTCGCGCGCGTGAACAGGTTCTCGACGTTGTAGGTGGCGATGCGCATGCGGCGTCTCCCGGCGCGAACGACTTGATTCGCTGGTCCGGATGGTTAGCAGGGGAAAGCGACGGCAGACGCGGACGGGCACGGGTATTCCACAACTCCGTGCACGGCGCGCGACGTTCAGTTTATCGCTCGCGCGTCGATGCAACACCGCGACGGGACAAGCTGGGAAAAGCGAAAATCGGATGGGGATAAGGTTAATCCAATCCTTGCGTTCAAATTTGCGATTGGGCGGCGGTTTGAGTTGTTTGGCACCCCAGCTGCTGCGGCATTGGTAAACGGCGCTTCTGCCCCCTTCTGCGCCCCCGCACGTTGCATTTGAGAAGACTTGCATCGCCGGTAGAAGTCGCAGGTGATCCCAGGTGACCCGGCACGCGCGGTCTGTTAGATGGCGGTCCGTATCCGCCGGGAGACTTCTGCCATGACCGCCGCCACCACTCAGACTTTGCTTGCCCGCTACTACGAGGCCTTCAACCGTGGCGACAGCGACGGCATGCTGGCCTGTCTCGCCGATGACGTGGTGCACGACGTCAATCAGGGCGAGCGCCGCATGGGCAAGGAAGCGTTTCGCGCCTTCAACGCGCGCATGACGCACTGTTATCAGGAAAAACTTGAGAACATTCTGGTCATGAGCACGGCGGATGGCGCGCGCGGCGCGGCTGAATTCAATGTCGTCGGCACCTACAAGAATACCGACGAAGGTCTGCCGGCGGCGAAGGGCCAGACCTACGTGTTGCCCGCCGGTGCATTCTTTGCGATCAGGGATGGGCAGATCACGCG
This sequence comes from Hyphomicrobiaceae bacterium, assembly GCA_025351355.1. Classification (GTDB taxonomy): domain Bacteria; phylum Pseudomonadota; class Alphaproteobacteria; order Rhizobiales; family Hyphomicrobiaceae; genus JABFRJ01. Next base: position 9,921 of record JANXWC010000199.1, on the reverse strand, counting down.
GGTGACGAACTACTACAATCTCACCGACTGGCTGATGCAGGTGGCGGGTGATCTCGTATAGTTGTTGGGATAGCGCGCGCCGGAGTTTTTGGGAGCAGGATCATGGGTGACTTCGGCGGCAAGGTGATCCTCGTGACGGGCGGGGCGACGGGCCTCGGCGCGGCGGTGGCAGTGGGCGCGGCTAAGCGTGGTGCCAAGGCGATCATCATCAATTGCACCAAAAGCCTGAAGCAGGCGGAGGCCACGGCTGAGCTCGTTCGCTTAGCCGGCGCCGAGGCCTCGATTGTGCAGGGCGACGTGGCTGACGATGCCGACTGCAAGCGCATTGCGCAGGCGGCGGAGCGCTACGGCATGCTGCACGCGCTGGTCAACAACGCCGGCATCACCCGGCATGTGGCGCACGGTAAAATGGATGGACTGAACAAGGACGATTTTCTCGATCTCTACGCCGTCAATACGGTCGGCCCCTTTCAGATGATTCGCGCCTGCCGGCCTTTGCTTGAAGCTGCCGGGCGCAGCAGCGTGGTCATGACGTCGTCGATCGCCGGCGTCACCGGTATCGGTTCGTCGGTGGCCTATGCGACATCGAAAGGCGCGCTCAACACCATGACGCTGTCGCTGGCGCGCGCGCTGGCGCCGAAGATCCGGGTCAACGCGGTATGTCCGGGCTTCATCGACACGCGCTGGTTCTCGGACAAATACGGCGAGGCGAAAACGCAGGAAATCCGCGATAACGTCATCAAGCGCACGCCGCTACAGATCGCCTCCACGCCGGAAGACGTGGCGGAGGCTGTGTTGTTCTTTATTTCCGACGCCTCACGCGTCGTCACCGGCGAAACCCTGCTGGTCGACGCCGGCTTGCATCTGGGCACGATGTAGGGTGCAATTGCCCTCAGCGGCAGCCACTCTCAAGCTGAATTTAACGCGGGCCTGTTAGCATTCCGCATGGGGTCGGCGGAGTGTGCGTTTGATGGACAGGCGGCAAGAATTTCTTAAGCGTTCGAGTATGACCGCATCGGCATCGGGCGCGCTCTTCCTGCCGGATCTGCCGCCTGCGCCTTGGCAACAGTCAGGGCAGCAACCGACACAACAAGCGCGGCAGCAGAACGGATGGCAGCAAACCAGTGCGCCCATCGTCCGCCCCTCCCTTGCGAACAGCGCGCAGGTGTCCGTCCCGCAACCCCTTGCCGAGCCTGATTGGTTTCGCGCCGCCGGTCGCGCGCCCGCCATGGCGGTCGGTGTCGTCGCCGGATTTTATCTGTTTGTGACGGGGATCGCCACCGGCGGGCCTGCAGGGCTCGTTGCTGTACTGGCGGCATCGGCCATCGCGTGGAGCATCCGCCGGTCCTGGCGGAAGTCAATGTACGGCACGCCTAACCCTGCCCACGCGGGCGCGCCGGCAACGACCCAATCCGTGGTGCAAACTTTTATCCCGATGGCCGGGCCGATCGCGGTTACAGCGCCCCGCAACGCCGTGTTGCTCAAAGCCTACCTGCGCGCCTTCTTTGCGTATTTCTCAACGTTTTTGCTGCTTTCCGCGCTCGCCCAAGGCATCGCACCACAGACCGGGCTGATGTCGCGCATCGGCATGTTCCTGCCAACGCTGTATCTGGCGCTGATGATGCTCGGGGCGCTCAGGTGGGCCGTGCTTGCGCTTGTGCGCGCAGCAGAACAATTCGGCGTGCGGCGCGGCATCGCGGACTGTGCCATCGGCGCTATGCTGGGTGGCATTTATCTGGCGATGGATGTGATTGCCGCCGTACAATTGGGCGTGTTTCCGTCGCAGGAACGGCTGGTGGGCGATCTCATCCAAATCATTGCCGGTGGCATGGCCGGCTTCGAATTCTGGCGCGCGGTCGGCGCGCCCGGCGCCTCACGTCGGGTTGCAACGCTGCTCGGCCGCTTCAAGAATGGCCTGCTCATCGGATTACGCCGCGGGATCTGAAGCTCCGTCGCGAATTGCCGGCACGGTTTGAAAGAGCGAGCAATCGGCGCGAATGCCGTTGGCTTGGCCAAAGCGAACCTGAAGGTGATCGAGGCGCCTGAAACGCTGCGCGACGATCAGCTCAAGATTTGACGCGGTTATTCCACGTCACGTGCCTGCAGTCGGTTTCGCTTTTGCCTGACCGCGCTTGTGCACCGCAAGTTTGGCCAGTCGCCGATCGCGCCATTGCGATTTTGCAGCAACCATTGCGGCGGTCGGCGTGGGTCCGAATGCATCCGCCACCTTCTGCACGTTGGCATCATCCCATACGGCCTGTGTCGGCTGACGTTCCAGCGTGCGGCGAAAGAACGGCCCATAGCGTCGGCAGTAATCGGCGATGCCTTCGGGCGCATTTAATTCGATCGTTTCGAACGGTCCCATGAACGACCACCTGAGACCCAGTCCGTCAGCCACCGTATGGTCGAGATCGGCGGGCGAAACATACCCCTCCTGCACCAGCCGGAACGCTTCCGTTAGCAACGCCGCCTGCAACCGATTGAGGATGAAGCCATCGATCTCTTTGTTGACGGTGATCGGCACCTGGCCGATGGCCGCGTAAACTTCGCGCGCGCGCGCCATGGCGGCATCCGAAGTCCACGGCGCCCCGCAGATTTCCACCACCGGCACAAGGTGGGGCGGATTGACCGGATGGCCCACAAGGCAGCGCGCCCGCCCGGCCAGACCTTCCGTGAACTGCGACGGGACAATCGCCGAAGTCGACGATGCCAGCACCACGTCCGGTTTTGCTGCGGCGTCGAGTTCGGCAAAAAGTGCGCGCTTGGCGTCAAGCAATTCGGGACCGCATTCCTGCACGAAGTCGGCCGAGGCGACGGCGTCGGCGAGCGAGGTGGCCATGCGCAACCGGCCCTTCGCCGCGGCGGGATCATCGGCTAAGCCGTTGGCCGCCATGTCGTCGAGTTGGGCAGCGACCAGGCCGACCGCCACCGTTCGTTGCGCGGCCACCGCGTCCCACAGCGCCACCTGCCACCCCGCACGCGCAAAAATGGCGGCCCAAGCACGACCGATCAAGCCGGATCCGATAATGGCGACGTTGGGCATAAGTGGCTCCCTGGGCGTGTGTCGATGATCGCTTGGCGGGCAGAGCGTCTGCCCTTGCCGGAGGTCTGTCTCCGACATGCCACCCGATCGGGAGCACAGCTCCCGAACCCTCAGCTTTTTTGAGGGGTGGTGGGGCGCACATTGTCAGAAAGACCCGGGAGTGGTCCAGTCGGGATCGAAGCTTGTTCAACAAGGGTGACGATTATGGATCTCGAAATCAAGGATTTGCGGGTGCTGGTGACGGCGGGCGCCAACGGCATCGGACGGGCCATCGTGGAAGCATTCGTGCGAGAAGGTGCGCGGGTGCATACATGCGACGTCGATGAAAATGCGCTGCAGGCATTGCGCAAGTCACATCCGGCGGTCACCTCGAGCATCTGCGATGTCGCCAGGCGCGATCAGGTCACGGCCCTGTTTGACGACGCGCACAAGGCACTCGGTGGACTGGATTGCCTCGTCAACAACGCAGGCATTGCCGGCCCCACCGGTCGCATCGAGGACATCAACCCGGAAGACTGGGATCGCTGTCTGGAAATAGATCTTACCGGCCAGTTCAACTGCGCACGGTTGGCCATCCCGCATCTCAGGAAATCCACGAACGCCAGCATGATGAACGTCTCGTCGCTGGCGGGAAAAACCGGCTTCGCCATGCGCGCGCCGTATGCGGCCGCGAAGTGGGGCGTGATCGGCTTTACGAAATCGGCGGCGATCGAACTCGGGCCTGACGGCATTCGTGTCAATGCGCTGCTGCCGGGCTTGGTCGCCGGCGATCGTCAGCGGCGCGTGCTCGAAGCCAAGTCGCAGGCGCGCGGCATTTCGTTCAAGCAGATGGAGGCGATGGCGTTCTCCTACACGTCCATCAAGGAGTACGTGACGCCGGAGCAATTAGCCGATCTCGTCGTGTTCACCGCCTCGCCCCGCGGCCGCACCATCTCCGGCCAATCGCTCGCCGTGTGTGGCGATACGAATATGCTGGGGTGAGGGCGATAATCCATTGCAAGCGGTCGCTACGCATTCACGGCTTCCAGGCGAGGCAACGGCTCCGCCAATCCATTTTTGGCAAGCGGTCCCTCCACTGCCTCCTGCGCCTCACGTTCGAAGCATTGCGTGAGTTGGCCCGCTGCTGCATCCTGCAATGATGTAGCAACCAAAGGCCATTGCCAATCATGATATCGGATCTCCTGACACAGCCGCTCGACGGCATTCGCGTCCTCGACCTGTCTGCCGTCTACTCCGGTCCGATGGCATCTGCGCTGCTCGCGGACCAAGGTGCCGACGTCATCAAAGTGGAAAGCCCCGGCGGCGACATTTGCCGTCGGATTGGTCCGGCCAAGGGCGACATCTCATCGACGTTCATTGCGATGAACCGCGGCAAGCGCTCCGTTGCCATCGATCTGAAAAGCGAAGCAGGCAAGGCCGTGCTGCGCGACCTGATTGCCCGCACCGATGTCCTGATGGAAAATTTCCGGCCGGGCGTCATGGCAAAGTTGGGCTTTGATCGCGATACGCTGCAGCAAATGAATCCACGCATGATCTATCTTTCGATCACCGGCTTCGGCGAGGATGGCCCCTATACCGAAGCCCGGGTCTACGACACGGTTATCCAGGCGGTGTCCGGCATGTGCGCCTCGCACTTGGAAAAACCCGGCAACGAACCGGGGCTGGTGGCCACGACGATTTGCGACAAGCTCACCTCGATGACGGCGGCGCAGGCGGTGACCACGGCCCTGTTCGCCCGCTCGCGAGATGGCCGCGGTCGGGTCATCGAACTGTCGATGCTTGACGCAGCGCTGGCATTCAATTGGCCCGATGCCATGTACAATCACATGTGGCTCGATAATCCACCGCCGAATTTGCCGGAGGTGGGCGGTACGCTCAGACCCTACAAGACGCAGGATGGCTATCTGACCACGATGACGCCGCAGCAGGACGAATTCGCGGCGTTGTGCAAGGGCCTGGGCGCACCGGAATTGGCAGAGCACCCGCACTTTTCATCCGTGCAGGCGCGCGCGCGACACCCCAAGGAAATTCGTGCGTTGCTCGAGGCGGAATTCGCCAAACACAAAACCGATGATTTGGTGGCTGCCCTGCACGCCGCTGATGCGCCGGTGGGGAAGGTCAACAGCAAGGCCGAGGTGATCGACGACCCACAGGTGCAGCACAACGGCGCCTTGGTCGAGATGCAGCACGGCGATCTCGGTCGCGTGCGCGTGGCGAGGGCTGCCGCCGTCTTCAAGGATACGAATTCGCCCGCGCTACGCCCTGCCCCGCACTTGGGCGAACACAGCGAGCAGGTGCTGCGCGAATTGGGTTACGATGACGCGCGCATTGGTGCGTTAAAAAAATCCGGCGCAGTCGTGACGTGGGCAGCTGTGGGGGCGTCGTGATTTTGCTGCCGAATATCGGCGCCGTTTGGTCTGTCGTGTTTCTAGTGGGCAATTCAAAAATTGTGTCGGATTCGTAGCAATCGCTTAGAAGCGCGTTGCTACGCCCGCTGACCGTGTTCCATTGGACACGCAAGCAGCCAACCCCTCGTCGCTCAATATTTGCAAGCATCCTTAGTGATGCGGGTTGGCACCGCGAGCAAGCCTGAGATGATGCTCTTGGTGGTGCATTCCACGCGTCATCACCCCATAGAAACCCAATGTTCGAAGTTTGGCTATGTCTTGTGCCGGAACGAACACGGTCAGCGTGGCGCCGTTGCCTGTGCTTGCCGCTCGAAAGGTCCAGCCATTGATTCCGTTCATCGTGACCGCGTGCGCAGTTAGCATGCGCTGAATGGAACCGACGACGGGCCCGTTTCCGGACACCGAGAATTGCTGTCCACCTTCGACTGGCTTCTCTGCCACGACCGATGATAGCGTGACATTGCTCATATCGACGAGGTGATAGCGAAGCGCGTTAATGTTGACTTGCGACCAGTTGGTGTCCGGATCTTTTTCAAGGATTTCCACGATTTCCTGAATGGCAGCAAAAGCGCTCTGTCCATGCTGCGCCGGGCTGGATGGTGGGCTGTTGGTTTGTTGCTGAACTCCGTGACTTGAGTGTTCATGACCAAGCCCCTGGGCATAGATGGCAACAGGCCATGTCAGCATAAGTAAAGCTAGCACATGTCGCATATGTGGGCCTCCGTAAATGACGATGGTTCTTGCCATGACGCTTGCCACACATCGTCGTTTGAGGACATGATCGTTATCATGATCAAAGATCTTCTCGCGCTTTTGCAAGATATTCGGGGCCAGGAGTTAGAGTTTCCGGCAGGCCAGTTTGTATTTCAAACAGGTGATCCGGTGCGGCGGATCCACACGGTGAGATCTGGCTCGGTCTTTCTCGTCCGCCATCAACGAGATGGGGCAGCTCTGGTGCTACAGCGGGCAACAGCCGGATCGATCTTGGCGGAGGCATCGCTCTACTCAGAGCATTATCACTGCTCAGCTGAAGCTCAGAAGCCAGCTCGCACGTGGACTGTGTCTCGCAGGGAAATCCGCCGGCGACTGGCGGAGGATCAAGATTTCTCGCACGCATGGTGCTCGCATCTCGCCGCAGAAGTACAGCGCGCGCGACTTCATGCAGAGATCGTGTCGCTGAGGACCGTAGCCGCCAGACTAAATGCTTGGATGGCTTGGAACGGTCCTCTTCTAGAGAAGGGCGAATGGTCGGGTATCGCCCAGCAGATCGGGGTCAGTCCGGAGGCTCTTTATCGCGAACTAGCAAGGCGGCGATAGGCAAAGAAATGAGGAGTCCGTCTTTCTGTTGGTCGAAGTCGACAGCCACCGAACAAACAGTCGCTGCGCTACTCCTCCTCACCGCCGCTTTCCCCTGGCCGCTGCGCGGCTTGGCTGTCGTCGCCGTCTTCGTCGGCGTCTTGCTGGCCGGAGATGGCGTAGCGGCCGCCCAGCCAGCGGATGAGATCGACGTCAGCGCAGCGCACCGAGCAAAACGGCCGCGTCGCAGGATTAGCCGGAGCGCTGCACACGGGGCAGCGCGCGCCGCGAGACGGCTTATCGATCGGTCCGGATTGAAATTGGCCCATGCTGAACTCGCAGTTTGCCGGTGATCGCGTGCCGCGAACAGGGCTGCCGCCCCGTACCCGCCCGGGAGCACAGCTGCCGGACCCTCTGTTTTTCAAGCCGGTTCGGTCTCGCCGGCCTTCAGCCAGTTGAAGTGAATGGGGAAGCCTTCACCCACCAGCATGTTGACGATCTCGGCCAACGGCAGGCCCACCACGTTGGTGTAGGAACCGTCGATGCGTTGCACGAACGCGCCGGCCAACCCCTGGATAGCGTAGCCACCCGCCTTGTCACGCCACTCGCGCGAGCCGATGTAGGCCTCGATTTCCGCCTTCGATAACCGCTTGAAGCGCACGCGGGTGTCAACGATCTTGATGCGCACGCGATCTTCCGGCGTGATCAGACAGACGCCGGTCAGCACCCGATGCGCGCGGCCTGATAACAATTCGAGGCAGGCCACCGCCTCTTCGACGAAGCGCGGCTTCATCAGAATGCGGCGTCCGACGGCGACGATGGTGTCGGCGGCGATCAAGTAGCTATCCGCGAATTCACGATCGTTGGCGATCTGGTCACGTGCTTCCTCGGCCTTGGCGCGGGCCAAGCGCGTAACCAGCGAACGCGGCATCTCGCCTTTGCCCGGCGTCTCGTCGATGGACGATGGCCTAAGTGCATCCGGCTCGATGCCAACCTGGGCCAGCAAAGTGACGCGGCGGGGCGAGGCGCTCGCGAGCACCAGCTTCGGACGCGGCTTTACGGCATCGATCGGCCGCGAACGCGCCAGCTCCCGGCGCAGCGTTTCTCGACGCGGGCTGTCGATCCTACTTAAAGCGGTAAGTAATGCGGCCTTTGGTGAGGTCATAGGGCGTCATCTCGACCAGAACTTTGTCGCCTGCAAGTACACGGATTCGGTTCTTGCGCATCTTGCCTGCGGTGTGCGCGATGATTTCGTGGCCATTCTCGAGTTTAACCCGGAAGGTCGCGTTCGGCAGGAGTTCGGACACAAAGCCTGGAAATTCAAGTAGTTCTTCTTTCGCCATACCAATCCCAGCGGTGCTTTCACGCAAGTTGTCGTTGATTGGCCGGACCTTGCACAGGAAATCGCGTCCGATGCAAGCGTGAAAGGGTAGCCGCGCCCATGTGAGACGGGCATAACCAGCGGCGAGGCGGATTAAGATACTGTCGGGAACGGAGCATGCAGCGCATCTTGATCATCGGCATCTCCGGCGCCGGCAAATCCACCTTTGGGCGCGCGCTCGCTCAGCGGATGGACCTGCCACTGGTCCATCTCGACAGCGAGTTCTGGCAGCCCGGCTGGGTCGAAACGAAACGGGCGGTTTGGTGGCCGAAGGTGGCGGCATTGGCCGCGGGCCAGCAGTGGATCATCGAAGGCAACTATGGCTCGTCTTTGCACCTGCGTATGCCGCGCGCCGATACCGTGATCTGGTTCGATTTCCCGCGCATTAAATGTCTCAGGCGCGCTGTCTTGCGAAGCGTAAAGAGCTACGGCCGCGTGCGCCCGGACATGTCGCCCGGTTGTCCGGAAAAGTTCGATCCGGATTTCTGGCACTACATCTGGCAGTTCAACGAGCGGGAAAGGCCAAAAATCGCACAGGCAATTGCCGCGCACGGCAAGCACCTCGAGCCTGTGATCTTTCGACGCGATGGCGATGCGCGGACATTTCTGGCATCCCTGCCGCAACATCCAGACCAAGACGGACGCTGATGCCCAAATTCGAGACGCGCCGCCGCGTGCCCCACTCGGCGCAGCAGATGTACGACCTCGTCGCCGACGTCGAACGCTATCCGCAATTCCTGCCGCTGTGCGAGACGCTGAAAGTGCGCAGCCGCGCTCCGCGGGCGGAAGGTGGCGAAGTGCTGGTGGCGGCCATGGAAGTCGGCTACGGCGCCATCCGCGAGCGCTTCACCAGCCGCGTTATCCTCGATCCGGCCGCTTTGAAAATTCAATCAACGTATGTCGATGGGCCGTTCAGCCGCATGGACAACCGCTGGACCTTTAGCGACGTCGCTGGCGCTCCCGGAAACTGTGATGTGGTCTTTTACATCGACTACGAGTTCAAATCCACGATTCTCAAGATCCTGATGGGCTCGATGTTCGATGTCGCCTTCCGCCGCTTCACTGATGCGTTCGAAAAACGTGCGAAGGTAGTCTATCGTAAGCCTTAAGTTTACTCCCGCAGAGGGGATCGCCGCATGAACACGCAACTACCCGTGGCCGCCGAGATAGCCGCGCTCCTCAAGGCGCGCGGCGAAACGCTGGCGGTGGTCGAATCGTCGGCCGGCGGCTTGATCGCGGCGGCGCTGTTGGCGGTGCCGGGCGCGTCGGCCTATTTTCTCGGCGGCGCGGTGGTCTACACGCGGCAAGCGCGGTCGGCGCTGCTCGGCATTTCCGACGCCGAGATGAAAGGCCTGCGCTCATCGAGCGAACCCTACGCGCAACTGATCGCCGAAACGGTGCGCACCCGCCACGGCGCGGTCTGGGGCTTGGCCGAAACCGGTGCCGCCGGACCCAGCGGCAACAGCTACGGCGACGCGGCCGGCCATACCTGCATCGCCGTGCGCGGCCCGAGTACCGCCGTGCTGACGCTCGAAACCGGCAGTGGCGATCGGGCGGACAACATGCGCGCGTTCGCACTGAAAGCTCTCGAGACGCTGCGGGCGGTGCTGGAGACTGCGGAGGCGGCAAAAACGCGCTGAGTGCATCGACGGCGCTAGTGTCCCGATCGATAAATTCGTGGGATTATCGTTGCGTTGATTCGCGGGGATTTTCCATGAGCAGAACGGCACTTCGGATCGAATTGTCAGCAGAGGCTCGGCGCGAGTTGGAGGGGCTTGCGCGGCGGCGGCGCA
>JANXWC010000142.1 GCA_025351355.1 Hyphomicrobiaceae bacterium | reverse complement strand
GTGGTGGGCATCGCCAGGGCGACACCGGGTATTTCATCGAGCCGACCGTCGTCAGCGGCCTCAAACAGACCGACGAGATGATCCAGAACGAGATCTTCGGACCAGTCATCACGGTGCAACAATTCTCCGATGAGGACGAGGCCGTCCGGTGGGCGAACGGCGTGCAGTACGGGCTTGCGTCCAGCGTGTGGACGAAGGATTTCGGCCGGGCGATGCGTATGACGAAGCGCCTCGATTTCGGCTGCGTCTGGGTCAATACGCATATTCCGCTCGTCGCCGAGATGCCCCACGGCGGCTTCAAGCAGTCCGGTTACGGCAAGGACCTCTCGTCCTACAGTCTCGAGGACTACACGCGTATCAAGCATGTGATGGCGAACATCAACAGCTGAGGCAATGCGCTGGGCGACGTACCGGGTGAACGAACCGATTGGCGCATGCCGGACATACTTGGAGCCAATGAAGAAGCTGTTAAATGTCCGCGCTGGTCGTCCTGCGCTCAGCCGGATGCGTCATCGACCTTCCAGAACAGGCGGGCAAACGCGATTTCCTCCGGTCCGATCACCTTGGTGTAGATTTCCGTGGTCGACAACCGCGCATGGCCGAGCCAGCGTTGCAGCAACGTAATCGGAACCCCGGCTTGCAGCGTTCCAACACCGAATGAGTGACGGAGACCACGCGCACAGGCGCCACGGCCGGAAATGCCGGCGTGTGCCATCACGCGTTTGACGACGCGCCATGCCGTCGTCCGGCTCATCATCCACAGCCGTTCGCCAGCGACTGTCTGGTCGCCCTGCGCGCCTGCAAGCCCGAATTCCAGGGCGAGCATCTGCATCAGCGCCGGAGGTATCGGAACCTCGCGCACGCACCAGCGCCTGCGCTTCAGCGTCACGATGGCAATCAACGAGCGCTCGATCTGGAACGAGCACGGCGTCAAGGCGAGGACCTCACTGATCCGCGCGCCACTCCATGCCAGCGTCAGCGCAAAGAGGGCGGGGCGCATCGGAAGGTGATCGGTTGCTGTCAGTACGCGCTGTCGTTCTGCGTGATTGAGATACTTACGCTCCGCTGCCGCGCCACGGCCGGATGCATAAAGGCTCGTGGCATCGGAGGAGGGTAGGTGAACATCGATCAGATTGCGATGATGACCGGCTGAAACAATCTTGCCCATAGTGTTGCAGGGCTGAAATTCTTTTCTTTTCAGTAACATACGGCAGATGTGAAAGTAATCGGCACCGTTTCTTGCACGGAACAACCTCGTCTTATCACGCAACCAAGTGGAGTGCAACACTATGGGCAATACTGTTTCATTTTATACTTTTAGTTTCGGATATTAATCTGTATAAATACTGTCTCATCCAAGTATTCGTGCCGTCTTGATTGACTGTCACGCAGATCAAACGGAGGAAACATGGTTCAGGTAAGTTCAGCAGTAGCAAAGACGGTCGCACTCGCAATGCTCGCGGCAACAACAATTCCTCTTTCTGCCACTGCGCAGCAGGCGACGACGGTCGCGGCGCCAGGTGCGGCAGGCACAGTGATGCAATTGAGTGAGCGTGACTGCAAAGTGTTTGCAGGCATTTCAATGGACGTCATGAAGTCCATTGGCCGCGCCAACCTCAGTGATGAATTCGTTCGGGGCATGATTGATTTTGCAGTCAACAAGAAATGCACTGGCCCCTATAGCATCCCTGCACGTGGCCAGGACATAAATGCATTCGGAACAATTGACGGTATTCTTGGCAGCAACAAAATTATGCTTGATAGGATCGGCGTTCGAGCCGTCAAGCCAGTCGCGGCACTTACGCAGAACTAAAGGGCGAAACTTACAGCGGGATCCGTCGATAATCTCAAAAGCATTGGCATTCACAATATTTGCCGTAACAGCCGTTCCGCTTTCGGCAACTGCGCAACAATCAACGGCGGCGCCCGCGCCGCGCAACCCCAGCACAGTAATGCAATTGAGTGCTGCGGAGTGCAATGTATTTTCAGGAATTTCGCTGGATGTCATGAAATCAATTGGCCGCGCCAATCTCAGCGATGAATCCGTTCGTGGCATGATTGATTTTGCCGTCAACAAGAAATGCACCGGCCCTTACAGCATTCCGGCACGACACGGCCGGGATAGCGATGCGTTTGGGACCATTGATGGTATCCTTGGCAGCAATAAAATAATGCTCGACCGGATCGGCGTTCGAGCCAGCAAGCCAGTCGCGGCACCTGCACAAAACTAACTTTAAGCAGACATTGACGCGCTTGGGGCCTTTGGCTTTGCAGCGGGCTTAACTTCAGCGGTCTGCACAGTTGCGACCACCGGGGCTGTCGCAGTCTTTGTCTGTCCGGCATCAGCAGCTACCGGTGCTTTCGCTGAGGCAGCATCTGGTACGCTTGGCGCGGCAGCAAATTGACGCGGGTCACTTTTTACTACCGGTGGGAGATTGGCGCTTGCAGCTTTCGTTTGTGGTTCCGCTGGTTTTGTAGCATCGAGTGACGCGAAATCTCCCATAATACTGTCAAGCTTTTTGGCACCGTGAACTTCTACCCGCTGTTCCAAAATCGGTTTGGCAGCAGATGGAGCCGAGGCGGCTAGCGTATTCGGTTGCCCGATAGCAGCTTGTGCAATTAGGGTATTGTCAATGGTGGACTTGCCAAGCATCGCATCATCGCCAAGTTTGATTTGCAGATCAGCTCTGGCACCAGTCACCTTCTTGATCTTCTCCATCTCGATCACGCGGCCTTGTTCGCGTGCTGCTGCCGTCGGTGCATCGTCGAGGAATTTCCGCGTTCCAGTTTCTTGACTGATCGCCACGCCACGAGCGATCAATTGCTCGTCAAGTTTCGCGCGCGCTTCACCGGTCGCCTTGTCGCGTTCGCCTTTCAAGCGAATGATTTCCGCATCGTTTGCAAGTTTGCCGTCGAATACACCGAGTTGCGCGTTGCGTGCTTCACGCCGTGCGCCATCGTCGCGATCCAGAACTGCGAACGCCTTGGCGACGACCCGATTGTTAGGTGAAAAGCCGTTGGTGCGCGAATCTTGCCCGGAGTGCAGGATGTTGGTGCCGCTGAACCGCTCGTGTCGCAGATCATCGCGCAAATATGAGAACGTCGAATGCGTCATGCTTGTTGCGGCGTAGGGCGTGCTCGCATAGTTGATCATTGAGACAGAGCCGGGATTGCTTAGATAGCTTGAGGACGACATATTGCCGTTTGTTAACCCAACGCCGCTGTAGTCGCCTTTGCCGAAATAACCTCCCCTTGCGCCGAAGGCGCCTGGGCTCCCAGTTCCCATCCGAGCACCCAAACCCAATGAGTCCACCGCTTCTCTTGGATCGGTGCTTGTTGCACCTGAATAATAGTTGACGATTTGGGGCTGCAAGGTCGGCCTTACAACGGCCGATGCCTGCATGACGGATGCTAGAATGGCGGATGTTGACGACCCTCCACGCATTGCCCGTGATCGAATGTTTTGCTTATCTCCTTCTGAGAGAGTGCCTTCCGGCAAGGTGGTCGCGAATGCCGTGATGTGCTGTTCAATCAATACGAGTTTGTCGCGCTCGCTGATCGGTTCGCCAACAACGGATGAGCCACGATGTAATTCTTGCCCAGCGGTCAGATCGCGTTTTTGTTCGGTCGCCATGATCGAGGAGGGATCGCGTATCGTGTCACGGAAGAAATTCGCGCGTCGTCGCTGTGCACCATCTTGGGTTGCGAGCGAGGTCACGGAGCACCTTCATCGCGTGCAAAAATCGCGAGAGTGTAGGTGAGTTCTGCCGACACTAGATTCCGAATGATGAAGCTTTCGTCGCCGACGCAATTGTCGTTGGCGGCTGGTAGTTGGAGCCGTTCTGAGGGCATGAAAAATTCTCCTCTTAAGCGCATCATGGTCATGCAAAAAACGGAACGGTGAGTTTCATGGCCTCACGCATTGGCCGTCCCCAATCGCCGGCGACTACGCGCCGCATCGAGGCAGCAGGCAGCTTGGCGACGATGTGATCTTCGATCAGCTTCGCAAGTTCCTCGGACACGTCTTTGCGGGCGATCGCTTTGCATAGGCGAACAATGCGCCGAGCATAAAGCCGTTTTTTCATACTGTAAGTAATCTGGCGCTTTGGTTTACGCATGCGTCCTCCATTGTGTACCTGCAACAGAGTAACGGATAGGCAGTTAAGCATCGACTAATTCAATGGAATTCACAAATTTTTAACCAAGCCGCGCTGAATTTACGTGCTTATTTTTTCTGCATTCGTTTTGCTGTTTGCACCACCTCTAGCAGCAGAACGCGCAAGCGATGGCTGGGCCGCCGAGTTGCCAAAGGGAACGGCGACGAGTTATTCGCGCATTGAGCGCCGCGCCTGTACGCTGTCGGGAGGGCGTTAACGGGTGATGCGCTTGATGGCTTCGCGCGTCTTCTTGGTGATGTGGGCAATTGCATCTTCAGACACGCACACCTCCCGCGCGATTTCAGCTGCGGATTGGCCTTCGGCAATACGGTAGCGGAGCGCACGTCTTTCTTTCGGGCTGAGTTGCCGATAATCAGAACGCGGCGGCGGTATCGCGGCATCTTCGAAGAATTGTTCGTCGGCCGTCGCGATGCCGGCTTGGTAGCGGCGGATGGCCGTTTTGAATTGCGGTGTAGTGATGGTGCGGGTTCCAAAGTTGTTGCGCAGGATCCTAGCCAAGCGCTCCGCGCCGAGTGCCGATAATGGCAGCCCGGCGGTGATGAGCAAATTTTCGTAGGTGGTGGTCGTGGACATCGACTCTGAATTCATAGTGGTATTATAGTCTGTTCACTGCTCAACTCAAGCTGAACGACGCCCTCAAATTCAGAACTATTTGCTATCATATTGATCTGAGGTTGATTTCTTTCGGGTATTTCCGCGTGCCCGCAAACCCTGTCCGTGTCGTCACGGATGGGTGCCATGAAGAAGCAGACGGAACCGGAAATTGTCATCGAGTGGAATGGCCTTGACGGTGCGACCACCCTCGGTAGCGTCGACAAGGAGCAACTGCGCGAACTGGCCCGCATCCTAGGCCGCATCGCGGCGCGGCGTGATCTTGCCCAGGCTCGCAAAGATCTTACACTATCGAAACCACGTGCGATAAAGACAGACGTGCAAGACACAGGCGACGCCGCGTTGAGCGGCACCAAGGTCAGCCCAGCGGAGTGAACCGATGCGTGCGGCAATCTATGCGCGATTTTCGAGTGACTTGCAGGACAGGCGCTCGATCACCGATCAGGTGGCGATGGCGCAAAAATACGCCGATGCTCGCGGCTTGAAGCAGATTGCGATCTACGAAGATGCGGCCATCTCCGGCGCGTCCGTCATCAACCGCCCCGGTCTGCAACGGCTCATGAATGATGCGGCGGGCGGTCGCGTGCAGGTGCTGATTACAGAAAGCCTCGACCGGTTGTCTCGCAACCAGGCTGACATCGCGACACTCTATCAACGCCTGGATTTCCTTGGCGTGCGCCTCGAAACGCTGGCCGACGGCCTCGTCAACGAGATGCACGTTGGCCTCAAGGGCACGATGTCGGCAATGTTCTTGAAGGACCTCGCGCAGAAGACCCGGCGAGGACAGATGGGACGCGTCAAGGCTGGGCGCATCCCCGGCGGCAAAAGCTATGGCTATGACGTGATCCCGTCGGTCGATGACCGTGGCCGCCGCGTCATCAACGAGAAGGAAGCGGCCATCGTGCGCCGCATCTATGCCGAATACGTCGGCGGCAAAGGCACGATGGGCATCGTGCGTGCCCTCAATCTGGAAGGCGAACGGGGGCCGTCGGGCGGCAAATGGAACCTGTCGGCGCTGATCGGTTCGAACCAACGGCGCAATGGCCTGCTCAACAATGAGCTGTACAACGGCGTGATCGTCTACAACCGGCAACGGTTCATCAAGGAACCGGCCACGGGTAAGCGGGTGTCGCGCCTCAACCCGGAAAGTGAATGGCAGCGGCAGGATGCGCCGGACATGCGCATCGTCGACGAAGACATCTGGCACCAGGCGCAACGGGTGCGGGCCTTTCGTGGTGTGCCACTGCAAAAAATCCACACGCAGCGCGGGCCGAAGCGGTTGCTGTCCGGCTTGGTGTACTGCGGTTGCTGCGGTGCCAAGTACAACATCGCGACACAGCACTTTATGCGTTGCTCGGCGCGCACCAACAGCGGCCTGTGCATGGACAGCCGCCTCATGCGTGTCGACCGCCTTGAACAGCGCGTGCTCTCGGGGCTGGAGCAGCAGTTGTTCACCGACGAGATGTTCGAACTGGCGGTCAAAAGCTACAATCAGGATTTTGTGCGGGCTCAGGGTGACCGGGGTGCCGATCTCGCACGGAAGCAATCCGAGCTGGCCGACGTGCAGAAGAAGTCCGACCGATTGCTGCGGCTGGTGGAAGACGGCCATGCCGATCCGGCAGTTGCCGGCCCGCGCCTGAATGAGCTGGCAGCCAAGAAGCGGGAGATTGCCGCCGAACTCGCGGTGAGGCCGGATGACGCACCCACGATCCCGCCGGGCGACGGCGCCGCGAGCTTTCGCAAGCTCGTGCAGAACCTACGTCTAGGAGTGGCCGAGGAAGATGAACGGGCGGCGACCGCCGTGGTGCGCAGCGTCGTGCGGCGCGTGACGATCAAGCCGGGCGAGGGTGATGAACCTCAAGGCATTGAAATCGATGCAGGAAGTCTCGGATTTGCGACGCCTGCTGATCAGTACTGTAATATTGGTTGCGGGGGCATGCAACAAACGATACCGGACGGCTCGTCACCCTGTTCGTTCTTCATCAAGATCGCAAGCGTTCCTTCGACCTCGATTTCGAGCGGATTTGGTGCACGCGTCGCCTTCACGACGATGCGCCGGATCAGTGAGCGCACGAGCGCGACTGCCTCAAGGTCGTCGTGCTTACCACTCGCAAGTGCTTTGTGAATTTCACCGACCTTGGCTGCGTAGCGTTCCGCGGAATTCGAAAATACCTCGACGACTTTATTCGGAGGCTCGCTTGCCATCACGGCTTCCAACTCCCGACGTTCCTGCGCAAGCTGGTTGAGGCGTGGCCCCGCGATAGCCGGTTCGGCGTGACCATCTTCGACCATCTTGAGCATACGATTGATCTTGCGCTCGACATCAGCAAGTTCACTTTCGAGGCGTCCGCGCGACTGGCGACGAGCGGCTGCAAGCCGCATGCGTTCTTGCCTGTATGTCTCGACGGCATCGGCAACAACATTTGATGCAAGCAGATTGCGACGAAGTGCTCCCAGCACCCGCTCTTCAACCTCGCACATCTCGATCGTCCGTGAGCAATCGCAAATGCCACTGTTCACTCGCCCCGAGCAGCGCAAATAATCATGAGTGGCTATAATGTACCGTGAGCCACACGCGCCGCAGTAAATGAGACCTGAAAATGGTCGCTTCGGCCGCCGCTGCTGATAGAGATGAGGCCCTCCCCGCTCCGCTCGACGGCGTTGAACAACTGCCCAAACATCCTCGTCGATCAGGCAAAGGTGCGGCACATCCTGACGCTGCCACTCGCTTTGAGGGTTCTCACGCGCAACGCGCTTGCCGGTCTCTGGGTCTTTGATAAAGCGCTGCCGATTGTAGACGATCGTGCCGCGATATAGCTCGTTGTTCAGTAGACCATTGCGCCGCTTTGGTGACCCGAGCAGCGTGGACGCATTCCACACTCCGCCTGTTGGTCCCGGAACCTTCTCACGATTGAGGTCACGAACGATCGCCAACGGCCCTTTGCCGGTCGCGTATTCCGTAAAAATTCGCCTCACGAATTCAGCTTCGACGGGATTGATGGTCCGCTGACCACGGTCATCACCACCCCGAACAACATCAAAGCCGTAGCTCTTGCCACCAGGGATGCGACCAGCCTTCACACGACCGAGCTGACCGCGTCTGGTTTTTTGCGCCAGATCCTTGAGGAACAATGCCGACATCGTGCCCTTAAGTCCTACATGGATCTCGGATACCGCGCCGTCGGCCAGTGTCTCGATACGCACACTTAGGAAAGTCAGCTTCTCATACAGGGTGGCAATGTCCGCTTGGCTGCGTGAGAGCCGATCGAGGCTCTCTGTCACGATGACATCGAACCCGCCGTTCGCCGCATCGGCAAGAAGCCGTTGTAGTCCTGGCCGGTTGAGAGTGGAAGCTCCAGAAATTGCCGCGTCTTGATAGGCCTGTGTGACTGTGAGTCCACGCGCCTCCGCATATTTGCGCGCGAGTGCCACTTGATCGGCAATCGAGCGCGCATCTTGAAGCTCGCTGGAAAAGCGTGCGTAAATGGCGGCGCGCATCAACATGACTCCACAGCTGCGGCACTCGACAACTTGATGCTACTACACTCCGTTCTCACTGGCATCATCTTCACGCGCGGCCATGCGTGCAAGCGCCCGAGCCAGCTCCATGATCATTTTATTGGCATGCGCGGTATCAAGTTGACAATGTTGCTCGCTCGCCGCCCCGGAAGCGTACACCACTTCGATGATGGAGGACTTGCTGGCGCGTCGCATGACATATTCCCTTCCGTTGAAGCGGAACATACGACGAGGACGATGCTGTCAGAAAGCTCGCGAAGTGAAGAACGAATATTGGCACGGAACGTCGTCTTGGCTCAGGCTTGGCAAAACGGGGCTTTGGTTGACACGACGGTGGATCTATTCAGGGTCAATCATACGTCGTGACGCACGATGAGGCCAGAAGTGCTGTCCCGTAAGCTGTGACGATTTTGAAATGGCCGGTGCGGATAAAGCAGGTCGCGAGTGTAGAGCCGCACCTCAATGCAGAATCGCTCTTTGCCAGAATATCCCGCCTGCCACCCCGCCCCCAATTCAGGTTTTTGTTTCAGTAGTGAGGCAAGTTCTGATGGCCCGTATGTACGGCCATGAGGTGAACTCATCGCCGCCAACTCTGTCCGGTGCCGACAATCGTAATTAGGGAAGGAGTCGCCGAAAGACAGCGACATCAATTCAACAGGCACAGACGCTCCGGGAATGGCTATGCAGTTCCCACCGCGGTGCGGGCGTTCAGGATGCTCGGTCTCGCTGAGAAGCGCATAGACTGGATTGGCGTGGTCCTTTCTGCCGCCGCGCGCGAGATGCTGCGCCCGATCCCAAGCTTCAACCTCAAGGCGGATCCGATATATGAGATCCTTCCCAGTGACGGGGCAGAACCGGCCGGACGTTTTTCCGGTGCGCGCATTAATAGCCAGCGCTTCATCTTCCGGCAAAT
>JANXWC010000100.1 GCA_025351355.1 Hyphomicrobiaceae bacterium | reverse complement strand
CGCGCCGGCCGCCTTCATCGCTGCCCAGGAACAGATAATTTTTTCTCGTAACTGCAATCTCGGGGTCATTCTGCCCATATCGGGCAGACTGTCGTCGTCCATTATCGCTGGCATCCTCTGTATGGGCGGAGCGCGCGGCGGATTTTGATCGAGCGGCGCGCGTCCGGGGAGATCGCGCATGTTGAGCTTGAGCCGGGCATCGTCACGATGGTGGCGACATGGAAGTTAGATCCGGTCTTTTGCGCCAGTTTGAAAATCGGATCGCCGCAGGTGTCGCTTGCGGCTCTGCGGACGATGCATGAGCTGTTAGTCGCGTGCGAATCGCGGCTGGTTTCTGCGGACGGCAACACCGTCACGCAGGAGGCCAAAGATGGGAATGCTTTTACCGATCACACGACGGAAGGAACTTGCCCCAATGTCGGAGCGCACGCTGTCGAAAGCGCCACGCCAACTCGACCTCGTTCTCGACGACATGCGGATACAGGGCATGACCCCGCTGGAGCGGCAGGCCGTGCTCAGGTCTCTGGCGCTACTCATGCACGAGGCGAGCGGCCTCATAGTGCGGGAGGCCGGCGATGACCAATAATGATTTGGTTCTTCCGACAAGCGTGGTGCAACGCAAGGCAATCGTCTACGTCCGGCAGTCGACGCCGCAGCAGGTGCAACTGAACCTCGAAAGCCAACGGCGGCAATACGACCTTGTCGAGATCGCTCGTCGTCGCGGCTTCGCCAACGTCGAAGTTATCGACGACGATCTCGGCCGCACGGCCAGCGGCACCGCCGAGCGGCCCGGCTTTGAACGCCTGGTGGCTGCTTTGTGCGCGGGCCAAGTCGGCGCGGTGCTCTGTCTCGATGCATCCCGCCTTGCGCGCAACGGCCGCGACTGGCACCACCTGCTCGAACTGTGCGGACTGGTCGAGGCCCGTGTCATCGATCTCGACGGCGTATACGATCCGTGCCGGCCGAATGATCGCTTGCTGCTCGGCATGAAGGGCAGCATCAGCGAGTTCGAGTTGGGGCTCATTCGATCGCGGATGTACGAAGCTGCGCGCTCGAAGGCGAAGCGCGGCGAGTTAAGGATCTCCGCGCCGATCGGCTATATTTGGGACAGACACATCGGGCTGGGCCTCGATCCGGATCGACGGCTGCAAGAAGTGATCAGGCTCGTTTTCCAGAAGTTTCGCGAGCTTGGCAGCGCCCGACAGGTGCTGCTGTGGATGGCATCGCAGAATATCCACTTTCCCTATCCCACCGACGGCAGAACATTGACGTCAGTTGATTGGCGGCCGATCAGATATCGCAACGTTATCGCGATTCTTAAGAACCCTTTCTATGCAGGCGTTTACGCATACGGAAAGAGCGAAAAGCGTACCGCGATTGTCGACGGCCGGGCACGCAAGAGCTACGGCCATCTCAAGCCGATGGACACATGGGAGGTGTTCATCAAGGATCATCACGTGGGGTATCTCGACTGGGCGGCGTACGAGCGCAATCAGGTCGTGCTTGCTGGCAACGCCTATGGCCGAGTCGGCGACACGAAGTCCGGCCGTGGCGGGCGCGCACTGTTGGCTGGTTTAATCTGCTGTGCGCGCTGCGGCCGTCGGCTCAGCGTTACCTACACCGGTCGCTACCCCCGCCCGGTTTACAGGTGCGACAAGTCGAATCTGCAATTAGGGTTGCGGTATTGCATGAGCTTCGGTGGCAAACGCATCGACGCGACAATCGCAGCCGAGATGCTGCGTGCTGTGGCACCGATGGCGATCGAGGCAGCCGTGGAGGCCGAGCGAATGCTGAGAGATGAAGACAAGGACCGGCGACGCATCGCCGAGCTGGAGCTGAACCAAGCCCAATACGATGCGTCGCTTGCCGAGCGTCGCTATGCCGCTTGCGATCCCGATAATCGGCTGATCGCCGCGCAGTTGGAGAAAGCGTGGGAGACCGCATTGCGGCGCGTCGAGGCATGCCGGAAGCGGCTCGACGGTCAGCAACCAACTGAGGTCGGCGAAGCACGTCCCGACTTCTCAGGATTGGCAGATGATCTCTCAGCAGCTTGGAACGCGCCGAGGACGACTATGCGAACGCGCCAGCGCCTTGTGCGCTCCTTGATTAACGAGATCGTCGCCGACTTCGATGCGGCGGCTGGCGAGATCGTTCTCGTGGTTCACTGGAAGGGCGGCCAGCATTCCGAGCTGCGCATCCGCAAGCCCAAAACCGGCGAACACGGCTGTCACACTGCAGACGAGGCGATCGCAATCATGCGCAGTATGGCGGGTCGCTGGTCCGATCAGGACATCGCTGCATCCTTGAACCGTATGGGCATACCGACCGGCCAGAACAAGACTTGGACGGCACGCCGTGTCGGTGACATCCGCCGCGTACGCGACATACACGGCTACCGCTCCGCCGAAAAGGACGGCGAGTGGCTGACGATGCGCGATGCGGCGGCCAAACTCGGCGTCAGCCATCATCAAATTCGCAAACTCATCAAGGCCGGCATCCTCAAGAGCGAGCAGATCATTCCTGACGCGCCGCATCAAATCCGTGCTGCCGATCTCGAAGCCGAGCCGGTCGCCGCCGCACTGAAACGAAAAGGTCGCCCGTGTCGGATCGACTCCGAAAATCAGATCTCAATGTTTTCAGATACTTGAAAAGGAGGTGCACAATGAAACAGGCATTGCTATCGGCCTGATGGATCGCTCGACGGTATTGGAATCCATTTCGACGCGACCATCGTCGAGGAAGCGACAGAAGCCGTCCCAGCGGTTTAGGCCGTAGCGGATCGCTTCGGCGATGGTGGAACCTTTAGAGACGCGGACACGCATAGGAGTACGGCCATAGATATCTGTAGGTCCCAGCCTTTGCTCCTCTGCTTGTGCAACATAAGTAAGAATCGAGCTTGCACCAACCGACAATGCTCCCTGAAGTATGACTCTGCGATCCATCTCTGCCTCCAAATAGAAACATGCTGGTTCTAGTCAAGTTCGCGGGCTCTTTGGTCTTTTTTTGTTTGGCGAGCTATCGAATGGACTCAAGAAGCTCTTGCCCCATTACGTAAATTTTCTTAGTGGCGTCGGTGAAACTCAAATGCCTCAGTTGCATCCGAAGCAGCGAAGCTTTTCGCGGCTTTCCTGTGCTTTGCGCTGCAGGTCCTCGATACTGGGATCCGGTGTTGGATCCGGTCTGCCAGGGCGACGATCGTCGGATGAGCGGCGCGGCTCGTCACAGCCAAAAGGGTTGCCGCAATTGCCAGATGAGGTGCGACTATTGCGGGAGGGGCTGCGTGGCTCGTCATCGCAGCCAAAAGGAGTGCATGCTGCAAAGCCTAGCTGTGAAGATCCGACGACGAGCAAGGAAGCAACCATAAGAGTTCTAATCATACTCGGCCTCTCTTCGTTAGAATCCTACCGACTGTGCACATTGTTAGGATTCCCCAGCGTGATGTACAGTAGATTCCGGATGCCCAGCGGGAACTGTAGCCTTCGCGGTGAAGGCCAATATGGTTGGACGTGCTGCGATCGAGCAGCTTCGGACCGAACAACTTGCACTAAGGCATGCGGTGTCCAACGAAAACGTTTAGCTGTCCAAGCGTATACTACGTGCACGACCCGGACATATTGTTCGGAGGGACGTAGCAAGTGTTGCAGCAGGGATTGGGTTCGTCCTTTTGACAACCCATGTTCCGGGGCAAGCAAGCGGCTCGAATGACAGGGCCTGGAATACGACTCATGCGGGAGTGGCTTTTTGGGGATAGAGAATTGATGGGAAACGCCCCAGCCGCTAAAGCGGGACTACCCGCGAGGTCAATCGGACCAGGAGATACTAGGGAAAGCAGTGTGAGCATTCCAGCGACAACAAAAATGCGCGTCATGCTATACCCCTATTACATTAACACTAATGAGCTGATGAAAATTTCCTCAACGCAGTTGCCTAGGCAGGAACTTCGAGCATATGCGCAGCGGCAAGCTGGAGCAACTACAAATTGCCAACAAATTAACCGAGATCAATGTCACTCAAATTGCCTGTGTCCATCCCTTCGCGGTCCTTGCTGCTGATACGCGATCACGAGCCGCCACGTGCGTGACAGATGGTGCAATGCACTCAGCAGCTCTCTGCGATCAGGGTTGCGACTTCTGTTAATGGTCAAAAGGGATGGTCAGGGTACCGCCGCGACACCGGTCGGTGTGCCCCGTTTATCTGCCGGAATCTTGATCACTTTCCGCTTGTGCCTCAGCTTCGAGCGTAAACTGATGGTAGTCGGACTGGCAGCCTCAGGCCACAAAGGGACATGACGCATTTAGTCACTTCTGTCTCGCCGTTCAGCAGGTCACTGGGGGAATTGCCGACAATGCAAGCGCGGCTGGAACGAGCGAGACGGACACGCCGCGCCCCCCAAGGCCGCAGGCATCAATCGAAGGCGCTTCGCCGGCCGCCAGGAGGACGATGATATCCAAATCACTAGCAAACTCAAATTGCACCCAGTCCGACTATGTCGCCGCACAGGCTTGCCAAGCAGCATACCAACCGCCAACCTCCAGGCCAATTAAGCCCGAAGCCAAGTGTGAATAAGCTGGCCAGAGATCGTCCCCCAAAAGTCATCGGAAGACAAGCCATGGGAATGCTCAACAGTCGCCACGGCTATGGGGCGGTGACAAAGTTTCTGCATTGGGCAATCGTCGTCCTATTTGCATTTCAGTATGTCGGCGCCACGATCATGCTGCGAACTGACGATGGCACAACCACGCTGGGGTTATCGCAGGCAACATATTTCAATTGGCACAAATCGCTCGGGCTGACTGTACTCGTGTTGGCTGTTATCAGGATCATCAACCGAGGCGCCGGAGAACTGCCGCCATGGGCCGCTACTTTGAGCCCGTTTGAGCAGAAACTCATTCATCGCGTAGAGCCGCTACTCTATGGCGCTATGTTCGTCATGCCGGCGAGCGGATATCTATACACAATGGCCGGCGGCTACGGAGTGATGTTGTTTGGTATTATCGAACTGCCGAACCCGATCAGAACATCGCCCTTGCTTGCGCTTGCAGCGCGATTTATCCACATCGCAACCGCGTTCGCGCTGCTGCTGCCTCTCGGCGCCCATTTCGGCATCGTGATCGGACACCAGTTCCTTGAAAAGGACGGCCTCATTCGGCGCATGCTGTCAGGCTCATAGGAGCGTTGGTTACCCAATCGGGAGGCTCCGTCCACCCATCGCCGCAGCGATCCAAGTCGTCCTCGACGCCGACAGCCGACGTCCGGAAAGTCAGGATGATAATTCCGGCCTCAGCCAACAGCGTCCATATTTAGCTGAATACAGAGTGGCACTGCGATGCCATCGCTATTGTCGATGCCCCAATGTCCCTAGGCCAATTGCAGCGAAGTCCGAACGGGTCCATTCTAAATTTCTCTTCTTTTGCCCGTCCAGATTTGCGAATTCGCTCATGAAAAACACACCTGCCAAGACCGCGGCTCCTAGAACCGCATTCGTGCTCGCCGGCGGCGGCAGTTTCGGCGCGATCCAGGTCGGCATGTTGCGAGCGCTGTCGGCACACGGGATCACCGCAGATTTTGTCGTCGGTGCCAGCGTTGGGGCAATCAACGGCGCCTACTTCGCCGGCAAGCCGACCGCCGACGGAGTCTTCGAACTCGAAGAGATCTGGCGTGCCATGAGCAGGCGCGACATATTTCCTGTCACATGGCGTTCTTTGCTTGGCGTCGCGCGAGGTCGCGGTTACTTAGCCAGCTCCGATGGAATGCGGAGGCTGATCGAAACACATCTTCCGTATCGCAACCTCGAAGAGGCCGTGATCCCAGTGCACGTAGTGGCGACCAACCTGCTGTCAGGGGAGATCGTCGTATTCTCGAAAGGATCGGCGGTGAACGCAATCTTAGCGAGCGCGGCCATCCCTGCCGCTTTCGCGCCGGTGGAACACGAAGACCGCTTCCTTGTCGACGGCGCGCTGACGAGCAATACGCCCGTCCAAGTCGCAGTGGATCTGGGGGCCGAGCGCTTGATTGTTTTGCCAACAGGTTTTGCTTGCGCACTCGAACGGCCACCGCACGGGGCCTTGGCCAGCGCGCTGCATGCCATCACCCTGCTGATCGCGCGACAATTGGCACACGAGCTTGAGCGCGTGGAAAAAGTTATAGAAGTGCGCATCGCTCCACCTCTGTGCCCGCTCGATGGTTCCGCGTACGATTTCACACAGACGGGCTCGCTGATCGAGCGCGCAGCGGCGGCGACCGAGCGTTGGATTGGCGAGGGCGGTCTTGGCGCTTATCATCTGCCTTGCGGTCTTTCGGCTCACTCCCATCGAGGAGAAGCCAATCCGCACGATCACGGTTTTTTTGGCGCAGACAAAGAACAAGCGCGTTGACAGAGGCCGGGATTCTACGCGTGCGCAACTGACGAACAGAACGCGATAGGTTCAGCCGCGAAAATCGACAGACAGGGGACCAACTTCAGCCATGGGTCGTGTGTCACGAGCATCGCCGGTCCACACGGTGATGCGCAACTGTACGAGAGATGAAGGAGGACCCTTCGGGTTCGGCAATCAGGTGCTGATCCCAAGCCACTGCAAGCTGCTGCGGTCAAAAGCTGTGGTGGTGAG